>CAIXKO010000221.1 GCA_903919925.1 uncultured Bacteroidota bacterium
CAGGGCCGGTTAGTAAAGAAACTGGTGCAACTGCCCCAGGTTGCGGGATCCTACCAAGCTGACTGGCAGGGGGGAAATTCAAATGGAAAGCTTGCCCCAGCGGGTGTATACTTTATCCGGATGGAAATCAAAAATGGCCCAGATCAGTCAGTCACTTTAACTGATAAAATAATGAAAGTCGAATAATTCAAAATTCCATAGCCATGAAATTCAAGTTGTTGCTCATCTCTATTTGTTTCTCTTGGTTTATCCCTTTTGGTGAAGCCCAGGAAATGCGGGGATTAGTTAACGGGCATATACTGGATCCGTTCAATCCTGAATATGCTCCGGGTGAAATTCTGGTCAAATTCAAAGAAGAAATAACCCTAAACCCCCGATTGAAAAATGGAATAATAAAATCCGGAAATGATCAGATGGACAGCTGGTTATCAGACATCGAGGCCACTGATTTGGAAAAAGCATTTCCCAAATGCGGGCAGTTGAAAGCAAAAAAAATGTTTCGCGATTGGAAAGGGCAAATCCAGGAAGCACCGCAATTGTTTAATATGCATCGGATAAAGTATAAAAGTGGAGCGGATGCTAAGGTTTTGTCGGAGGAACTGATGACAAAACCGGAAGTGGAATATGCTGAGCCTAACTATTTTGTCTACACGCAGGAGATCTTGGAAAAGGGGTATCAGAAAGCGGGTACCGGGTTTCAGCAAGAAAATCCTGTGGTTAAATCACCGATGCTTACCATTGGCGATAAGCAAAATCCTAAGAGTGCAACCACTCCAAATGATCCATTATATCTTGATGGCTCTCAGTGGTATCTGAATGCTATCCAGGCACCTCAGGCTTGGGAACTGGCCACTGGTGCCGGTCAGGTGATCGCCATTATTGATACCGGTGTTGACCTCGACCATCCCGATCTGGATGATAATATCTGGACCAATCCGGATGAGATTCCCGGTAACGGAATTGATGATGACGGAAACGGATATATTGATGATGTTCACGGCTGGGACTGGATAAACAATGACAATGATCCCAACGATGATAACTCTCATGGGACCCACGTGGCGGGGATTGCAGCCGCAGAAGGGAATAATGGAATTGGTATTATCGGAGTAGCCTTTGAAGCAAAAATCCTGCCTTTAAAAGTGCTTCAAAGTTCCGGACAGGGGAGTGTTTTCGATGTGATCAGAGGAATCGAATATAGTTCATCCATGGGAGTGGATGTGATCAACATGAGCCTGGGAACTTATGCAGAGTCGTTAAGCCTGAAAGAGGTCTTGATTGATGCCTATGCCAAAAAGGTTTTTCTTGTTGCTGCAGCTGGCAACGATAATCTAAAACTACTTGAAGAGGTTTGTCCATCCTGCGGCAACATGTATCCTGCTTGCTATCCTTTTGTTTTGGGTGTTCAGGCATCCGATCAAAGCGGAGCAAGAGCCGGTTTCTCGAATTACGATTGCACCGGGCCTATTGATTTTACCAATCCCTGGGGCTTTAATTATGAGTTATTTGCTCCAGGTGTTAATGTGATTAGCACCATTCCTGGCGGCCAATATCGCAGGTATAATGGTACTTCTATTGCAGCACCACAGATTGCCGGTGCCTGCGCAATAATCAAGCAATATTGGGATTTTGGTGAGTATATCGACCAGGTATGGGCAAAACTGATTTTTTCTTCGTCGGGCCCAATCCACATTAAAAATGCATTGGACTATGATCTGGCAACAAAAGATCCGCAGCTGAAATTTATCAGTTTTACTCTGGTTGATACGCTTCCAGGTTGCGACCGGGATGGTCGGGCTGATGCCGGTGAAACGGTTGAGATTTGGGCAACCTTACGCAATGTTGGTGGCATGGCCGATAGCGTTACCGGGAGAATCGATTTTGGGGAATTTGAGGACCATACGGTTGCAACAATTCTTGACAGTTCGAATTATTATGGGAATATTTCAACGTGGGCCTGGATGGATGCTAAACCCTCCACAATTAAGATCAAGATTGATTCTTCGGTTGCCCATAATCGTGATATTGTTTTTGCATATACAATTGGCGATAAAAGCAATTCTAGTTCATTTTGTCCCCAAATTGTTGTTAATGTTGAAAAGGGGATAGAATTATCTGGATTTTTAACCCAAAATGACACTCTTAAATCTGGGTATAGGTATCTTATTAATAATTCCTTTAGAATTCAGCCGAATGTTACCCTCTATGTTGAGCCGGGTGTTGAAATAATTCTTTATGATAATAAAACAATTGATGTCAGAGGATCTTTTGTTGCAAAGGGAAATAAAAAAAACCCAATTATAATAAGGCCAAAAAATCTATATTCGACCGACGTTTTCTCAACTGGGAATGGCAGTTTTGATCTTCAATATTGTGATATACTAGGGTTTAGTGAGTTTTTCCAAGGTAGTTATGTTGTTATGGATGTTAAATTGGACAATTGCATTTTTGAAGGATTCAAATATTTTGTTTCTATAAGAAATTGTTCTAGTGTTTCAAATTGTATATTTAAGAATCTAATAGGAATTGATATATTCCATAACCCCAACCAGATTACGATATTTAACAATTTTATCAATGCATCATTTGAAGGAAGAGGTGATGATTTTTTTGGAATAATTGAAAAAAACAATTTTGTTTCAATTAATGCAAAACGGGATTTTACTTACAAATTAAGTCGAACTCAAAATAATTTTAAAAATAACAACCTTATTTATTGCAAAAACATAATTGGTTCTGGGCAAGATGATGTAGAGCCGTTAGAGGCAAGTCCCAATTACTGGGGAACACAAGATTCATCTTTGATCGCGAATTATATTTATGATTTTTGGGATGACCAAAAGTTAGGACTAATCAGATATTTTCCAACTAATGGTAGGCCTGATTCACTAGCACATGGTATTGTCTGGAAAGTTGAAATTAACAGCATCAATCCATTCGAGAAATATCTCGATCCATTGGGATCTGGGGCTTATAAATTTGATGTCTGCTTCAACCGCCCAATGGACATTGAATATCCTCCCACCGTCGGATTTGGTGTCACCGATCCATTTCTTCAACGAATTGTAAATGAAGATGCTTCCTGGAGTGCTGACAGCACTATCTGGACCGCATTCTATAATATTGGTCCGGAAACCGGGGATGGCATTAACACCATTCATGTGCGTGATGCCAAAGATCCTGAGGGATTTGAAATTCCACCGGAGTATTTCCGGTTTAAATTTAAGATACAAGCGGCTGCAGCTGCCTCAGTCGAGTTTTATGCCACTGCCGGTATCGGAAAAGTGGCTTTGGAATGGCCAACAACCCAGACGGATGATGCACTGGGGTATAACTTGTACCGGTACCACAATCTCACCGATTCAACTTTCAGCGACACGGTGATGATCAATGGATCCCTCCTTATAGATACCGTTTATAGTGATTATGAGGTAATTCCAAATATAACATACCACTATAAATATAAAACAGTGGGCACCGATCTGGCAGAGACTGACTTTTCTAAAACCGCCTCCGCCACCCCATTCAACGCCGCCAATGGCGATGCCAACGGTGATTTGTTGGTGAACGTTCTGGATATCACCACCATTGTTTCCTATTTGCTGGAACAAAATCCTAAGCCATTTTTAAACGATGCGGCTGATGTGAATTACGATGGGAGCATCAATATCCTGGATATCATTGGTGTTATCCGCATTATTCAGGGAATGAAATTTTCAATTGGTACTGCGCCGTGTACCATACTTCCATCAGCCCTGATCACACTGGATGATGGATCAATTGGCCTTTCCTCCACCGACCCGGTAACCGCCATTCAGTTTGAATTGACTGGATCGGATCTTGATCAGGTTAAACTCTTTAGCCGAAGGGAGGGATTCGAATTC
>CAIXKO010000222.1 GCA_903919925.1 uncultured Bacteroidota bacterium
AGAATGGTACAGCCCACCCAGAGTGAAAAAGTACCGATTGACATAGCCGTTGCCCGTATCCGGTTAGGAAAAATCTCGGATAACAGCACCCAGGTTACTGGTGCCAGTGTAGTTCCGTAAACAGCTATTGCCATCAATACCAGTATCAGCGTGGGCAGACTCAGCAATTTTAAAGACTCAGGATCTTTGTTAATAAAGAGGAACGCCGTCCCCATGAGGGCATAAATAATGGTTAATCCGGCAGTACCTATGAGCATTAAGGTTTTTCTACCGAGTTTATCTACCAGTGCCATCCCAACAAAAGTAAAAATGAGGTTAACAACACCTGTTAATAATATAGTAAAGAGAACATTGGTTTTATCGATCCCAGCAGCGGAAAAGATATCGGTTGCATAATTATAAATCACATTGATCCCGCACCATTGCTGAAGGACAGCCAAAACTATCCCAATGAGGAGGATACGAGGCATACCCTTTTCGAGCAGATGTTTGAGGTTTACTTTACTGGATTCATTTAACATGGAAGCCTTGATTTCAGATAGTTCCAGATTTGCATAATCTGTTGATCCGATACGTCGGAGCACAAGGCCGGCTTTTTCCGATTTTCCGCTCTTGGTAAGCCATCTGGGGCTTTCAGGCAGAAAAAATGACATGACCAGGAACATTCCGGCTGGCACAGCGCCGGCAAGGAACATCCATCGCCAACCATTTGCCGCCATATCTGAGGCCCAGATCTGCCGCGCATTTTCAACCAGGGAAGGATCTGCAGGTACCTGAAAACGCCCGATCCAGTAATTGGTCATTTGCGCAGCCAGAATTCCAATAACAATAGTCAACTGGTTCAGGCTAACCAGCCGTCCGCGATAAGCCGAAGGCGAAACTTCTGCAATAAACAGGGGAGAAAGCATAGATGCCAACCCGATGCCGATACCGCCAATGATCCGTGCAGCCATAAAGCCACCAAACCCATTAAAGACGGCGCTATGACCCCCAAACCACCACGATTGATCGATTGAACCAACCCATATTGCAGATAAGGTAAAAAAGAATGCCGAGATCACCAGTGGCTTTTTCCGTCCGAAGCGGTCAGCTATCCAGCCCGAAACCATTGCTCCAATGAGCGTTCCCCATAAGGCGCTACTCATGGCAAATCCCTGTAACCACTCAAACCTCACCGATGCCGTACCCGCTTTTGCAGCAGCCCAAAGGTTTGAATGGGCTATAAAGTAGGACTCGTAATGCGGTTGAGCACCCCCAATTACCACCCAGTCGTATCCAAAAAGAAGCCCCCCAAGGGCCGATACCAAAGAAATAAATAAAACATAAGAAAAGTTGATCCGGTCAGTTTTCATGGTTTGCATATTTTGCGCGGGAAGATACTGAATTGGAGATTACAGGACAAGATCAAACAAGAAGTATGTTAATTGATGTAGCAAAATCAATCTTTTTTCGTCTTATGAAAAAACCAAAACCATGCTTACCAATTATTTTATTGTTGCTATCCGGAACCTTGTCCGCCAGAAAGGGTATTCCATGATCAATATTTTCGGGTTGGCCCTCGGAATTTCAGCCGCCATGTTTATTTTCATCTGGGTGTTTGATGAATTATCCATGAATCGGTTTCATGAAAACGCGGACCGGATTTACCGGGTGGAACAGGATCAGGATTACGACGGCAAAATCTATCACGTTAACGTTACCCCATTTCCGGCTGGTGAAGGATGGAAAAAGGAAATCCCTGAAATTGAAACAACTGTCAGGGCAACCCAAACCGGAGCACTCCTAACCAAATACGGAGATAAGGCATTCTATGAAAACGGTATCACCTGCGTGGACTCAACCTTTTTTAAAGTCTTCACCTTCCCCTTGGTCAAAGGCGATGCCAATACCGTACTTCGAGAACCCTTTTCCATGGTGCTGACTCCCGAAATGGCAATGAAATATTTCGGAAATGAGGACCCGATTGGAAAAGTTATTGTGGTAGATAACAAATACAACTTCAGAGTAACCGGCTTGCTGAAGAGGCTACCTGTTAATAACAATTTCCAATTCGATTTTCTGATTCCCTTCGATTTCACCAAAACCACCGGTGCGTATGTAGACCATTGGGGATCTAACAATATCATCACCTTTGCGATGCTGAATAAAGAGGCTGATCCGGTTCCTGTGGATGCCAAGCTTACTGAATCAGTAAAAAATAATATCGATTTCTCAGGCAGCGGAATCGACCGCAGTCAGTTTAAAACCAAATTTATGCTGGCGCCATTAAAAAGAATGTACCTGCATGAGTACTTTGGATTCGGCCATCCTGCCGGTCGGATTCAGGGAGTGATCATCTTTTCAATTATCGGTATTTTCATCCTTCTGATCGCTGCCATAAATTACATGAACCTATCCACCGCCCGTAGCTCCAGGCGATCACGCGAAATAGGACTGAGGAAAACTTTTGGCTCTTTGCGAAAGCAACTCATAACCCAATTTTTTGGGGAATCCCTGGTAACCTCCATTGCCGCAATGGCGATTGCACTGATTATTATCGGACTACTGATGGATCCGTTCCGCTTGATATCCGGTAAGCAGGTATCGGCATATATCTTATTCTCGGGCAATTTTATTTTTGGCATCATCGGTATTACCCTGTTTACGGCCCTTGTTGCCGGTATCTATCCTTCACTTTATTTATCCGGATTTAAACCGATGGCTACTTTAACCGGTGATCCATCGGATTCAAAAGGTAAAGGCTGGTTGAGGAAAGCGTTGGTGGTTTTCCAATTCAGCATATCCATATTTCTGATATCAGGAACTTTAATGATTTTCCGTCAAACCAGTTACATGCAAAACCGCGATTTGGGATATAATCAAAAGAATCTGCTTTATGTTCGCTTATTCGGCGATCAAAATGCCCGATATGGAGCCCTCAAACAAGCCTTCAAAGGAAATCCTGATGTTTTAAAGATATCTGCCGGCACCCATTTACCAATCAATATTGGCAGCAACTCCGGGTCCATTAAGTGGGATGGTAAGAGTCCCGATCTGAATCCACTGGTCAGTATCAGCCGGGTTGATTACAATTACACTGAGTTGATACAGGTTCCTATGGTTGCTGGCCGGGGATTTTCAGAAGAGTTTCCGGGGGATATGTTTAATGAGGAAAACTCCACCGGCGGAATGCTGATAAATGAAACCTTAGCCAAAATTATTGGCAAGGAGAATATTATCGGAATGAAAATCACTTTCACCGGTGTTACCGCTCCGGTTGTTGGGGTGATGAAAGATTTTCACTTTCTATCCATGCGAACCGAGATTCCTCCACTCGTTCTATTTCTATTTCCCGAAAGCCGGATGCGGTTTATGATGATCCGGTTGCGACCCGGTGAGCAGCAACAAATGATTGAAGGGCTCAGAACAACATGGAACTCAGTTATGCCGGGCTATCCATTTGATTATACATTTGTTGAGGACGATTATAACCAGCTTTACCAGAATGAAGCCAGGGCTGGAAAGCTTATATTGTATTTTACCATTATTGCCATTCTCATCGCTTGCCTGGGATTGATCGGATTATCGGGCTATATGGCCGAAAAACGGACTCGTGAGATCGCTGTCAGAAAAACGTTCGGATCTTCCAATATGAATATCATATTGTCGATGATAACACAGTTTACCCGATTGGTGCTAATTGGCATTGCCATTTCGTTGCCTTTAAGCTGGTATTTTCTGAATGAGTGGCTCAACAGCTACGCTTATCGTGCTTCTCTTTCCTGGTGGATATTTGCCATTCCTGCACTTTTATCGCTTTTGCTGGCAACAATTATGGTTACCTGGCAGGCTTACAAGGCATCACGCACCAATCCTGCAGTGAGTTTGAGGCATCAGTGAGTCAATTATGCCTGATACAGGAAGCGCTTAATCTTTTTTGTAGCGGTTTTCTCGAATGGAGTATCCTGGATGATAATTGATTGAAGTCGGGAATATCGGTTTACCTGAGAGTTGACAAATTGCTGCAGTTCTGCTTTCATTTTTTCAACTTCCTTCTCCACATGTTGGCGGGCTCCATCTTTGAAATGCGCAAATTGCTTTTCCAGCTCTTCATAATTAAAATGAACCAGCGCAACCAATTTGCCCTTTTGCTCTACTACCACTGATTCCAGAACATAATTAAACCGGTTGATAACCGACTCGATCTCCTCCGGATAGATATTTTCACCTGATGCCCCCAGGATTACGTTCTTTAGCCGGCCTTTAATAAAAAGATAGCCATCGCGGTCAAAAATGCCCAGGTCCCCAGTACGAAACCAACCACCTGGCATCAATACCTGCGCTGATATTTCGGGTTCATTATAATATCCTTGCATCACATTTCCACCTTTGGCCCAAATTTCACCGATACCTGTTTCAGGATCAGGTTCATTAATTTTCAGTTCCACTCCGATTACCGGCTTTCCTGCTGATTGAATCCTGACTGCTGATGGCCTGGTACCACTAAGTAAAGGTGCAGTTTCAGTAAGGCCATACCCAATTGAGTAAGGGAATCCACCTTCCTTGAGAAACCGATCGGTACCGGCATCAAGTTTGGCACCTCCAATACCAAAGAATTTTAGCCTTCCACCAAAAGTTGCCATGAGTTTTTTTGCTGCCAATCGATGGAAAAATCTACGGAAGGCAGGCAGGTGGTACAATGCCTTCAAAATGGGAGAGTTATCGACCTTACCTTTAATCTGCGATTTATAAATCTTTTCAATGACCAATGGAACGCTAACTACGTAGGTAGGCCGAACTTTTTTAAGAGCGGGAACCAAAACAGCTGCGGTTGGCAGTTTATCGAGGTAATGAATGCAAGCTCCATAGCTCAGCGGAAGAAGCATTCCAACCGTATTTTCGTACGTATGTGAGAGTGGCAGGATGGAAAGGAAAACATCAGAGGTACCTAGTGGTTCAACCCCATAACATTGCCTGATATTGGTTACCAGGTTGCGGTTATTAAGCATAACCCCTTTACTGAAACCTGTTGTTCCTGAAGTATATATCAAAGTTGCCAGATCCTCGGGTTCAACATTCACGGTAAAAGGATTCAGCGATCCTTTTTGCACGTGGGGCTTATAAGAAATATCAGCATCAATATGATCACGATCGCTTAACAAAGAAAAATCCTCCAGAATCATGATCTGAGGGATATTTAAAATGGTTTCTTTTGATAATCTTCCCAGTTGTTTACGACTGACGAACACCATCTTAACCGATGCATGTTTAAGTATATGATCGATTTCAGCGGCATGAAAATCAGGAAGAATAGGAACCGAAACGATACCTAGTGAAAGTAGTGTAAAATAGGAAACTATCCAGTTTGGTGAATTGGGGCCCAAAATAGCGACTTTATCGCCTTTAATTAATCCCAGCTGAGCCAATGAAAAAGCCAGATGCTCTGCCTGGTCTTTGATCTCGCCATAAGTAAATAACTTATTCCCTATTAATCCTACTGCCGGGAGATTGGCATGCTTTTCTAAACTTTCCCAAATTACATCCCTAACGGTTAGCCCCACCACCTCTGTATTTGTCATTGTCGATGTTTTACAGACTCTAAAAATACAAAAAATTACCGAAAAAACTTACGGATCGATCAGACTATGCCATTTATTGATTAGCGCAGTCAGTTATGAATTAATCGCACGCAGATATTAATCAAAGCTACCGGATTAAGAAGTTCAGCAACTCTACAACCCATTGACCTATTGACTTTTATATATTTACCACTTACCTTTAATACCGGAAAGACAAGGGTAATTGGTTGACCTGTCCGGAGTTGTTTGAAAGTATGGAAAATGAGGTTTGGCTGACCTTACAAAGTGAAAGGGACAAAACGGTTGGGGGACACCCGTTCGAAAACAATCACACTTTTCTTAGTCATAGGCAGCTCTACGGCAGGTCAACCTTTTTTTTTGCCAGTACAATTTTCTTCCATATTCTCCACCCAATTTTCAAAAGGGGCTTGTTTGAAAAAACAGGTCCCTTTTTTATTTAGCGTTTATGGCGCAAGGCCAGGATTCTGGAAACATCCTGAAGGGTCCAGCCACGATCAACCAAAAGAACGATCAGGTGATAAAGGAGATCTGCTCCCTCATTCAAAAACGCTTCATCATCAGATTTCATCGCCTCGATGACGAGTTCCACTGCTTCTTCACCCACCTTTTGAGCAATTTTTGCTGTTCCTTTCTTAAACAGTTTTGCGGTATAAGAGCCTTCCGGCAAGGTACGCTTACGGTCTTTGATAACATCCTGCAAGTAATCCAGATAAACCAGATCGGTTTGATTGATTTCATTAAAACAGGTATCAGGTCCATCATGGCACACCGGTCCATCGGGTGTGGCCAGGATCAGGAGTGTATCGCGATCACAATCGGCCGTGATTTTTTTAACGTGCAGTGAGTTACCGCTGGTTTCTCCTTTGGTCCAAAGGACATTACGGGTTCGGCTGTAGAAAGTTACCAAGCCCGTTTCTCGGGTAATTTTCAGTGATTCCTCACTCATATATCCAAGCATTAACACTTTACGGGTTAAATCATCCTGAATAATTGCCGGAATCAATCCATCTCCTTTTGAGAAATCAAGTTTTTCGTCCATATCAGATAAATTTTCGTTATTTCAATCTTACGGTTATTCCCTGTTGATAAAGGTATCTTTTTAGTTTAGGTATGGGTATTTCACCAAAATGAAATACGCTGGCAGCGAGGGCGGCATCGGCTTTACCAAAAACAAATGCATCTCTGAAATGCTCCGGATTACCCGCCCCGCCTGATGCGATCACCGGTATAGTAAGACAATCCGACAAACGGGCAAGGGCCTCGTTAGCATAGCCATTTTTTGTTCCATCATGATTCATGCTGGTAAAAAGAATCTCTCCGCAACCCCGGTCCTGGCCTTCTTCTGCCCATTGGAACAGATCGATTCCGGCAGCAATTCTTCCACCATTGATAAACACTTCCCAGCCAATTGTTTGCCTTGCATCAATAGCCAGAACCACAAACTGATTGCCGAAACTGCGTGCCAGTTGATTGATAATATCAGGGTTTCTCACCGCAGCGGAGTTCAGGCTGATCTTATCGGCTCCGGATTCAAGCAAAACGGCAGCATCCTCAAAGGTACTGATCCCTCCACCCACGGTAAAAGGTATATTAAGCACTTTTGCAATTCGCTTAACCAAAAGCGGAAAAGTTTTCCGGTCCTCGATAGTTGCAGTAATATCCAGAAAAACCAGTTCATCAGCACCTTCATCAGCATATCGGATAGCTAGTTCCACCGGATCTCCAGCATCTATGATGTCCACAAAATTCACTCCTTTTACGGTACGTCCATTCCGGATATCGAGGCAAGGAATAATGCGTTTAGCTAGGGTACCCCTTGCAGGTTGCCAGTGTGTTAAACGGCCCTCATAAATAGCCTTTCCAACGATAACACCCTTCAAACCTGCCAGTTCCAGGTTATAAATATCCTCAGGACCCGATACTCCCCCGCTGGCAATCAGATCGATCCCGGGAAACTGCTGTATGATACGTTTATACAAATCGATTGCCGGTCCGTTTAATGCACCGTCGCGGGCAACATCAGTACAAAAAATACGATTGATTCCTTTACCGAGCCAAAAGCCGATGAATTCCTGCCAACCGATTGCAGATTCGCTTTGCCAACCGTTGTAAGCAACTTTTTCATCCTTTACGTCCACGCCCAGAATTACCTTATCAGCACCAAAATCCAGCAGCCATTCCGCGAGTTCATTGGGCCTGGTAACAGCCAGGCTCCCGATGCTCACCCTATCGGCACCTGCATCCAAAACTGCCATGAAAGATTCCCTTGACCGGATACCTCCGCCGTAGTCCACTTTAATTCCACTTATTGCAGCGATTTCTTTTAGCAATCCGATATGTGCGGGATTACCGGTTCGTGCACCATCCAAATCCACAATATGAAGGTATTTTACTCCCTGGTCGCGGAATTTGGTGGCCATTTCAACCGGGTTATCCGAGTAGATTTTCACTGAATCGAATTTCCCGCCACTCAGCCGAACGCATTTTCCATCGATGAGATCGATAGCCGGAATAATCTCTATCATAGCTCAATAAAGTTTTTTAGCAAGGTCTGCCCCACTACCCCGCTCTTTTCAGGATGAAATTGGACTGCATAGAAATTATCCCGTTGGAGTGCCGCACTGAATGGGGCAGGATAATTGCAAACCGCAAGCGTTTCGGGCCCGCTTTCGGCAAAATAAGAATGAACAAAGTAAAAGTAACTCCCGGGTTCCAGGTCTTTAAAGAGACCGGCAGGATGAAAAGTAACCGAATTCCAGCCGATATGCGGAACCTTAACCGAACCGCGGAAAAGCTTGACTTTTTCGGGGAAGATATTCAGTGCCGGGGTATCACCCTCCTCCGACCAGCTGCACATCAACTGCATACCGAGGCAAATACCCAGAACCGGTTGGATAAGCGATGGTATCAGTTTTTCCAAACCCTTATCATTCAAATACTTCATCGTACTACTTGCCTCACCTACCCCCGGAAAGATTACTTTATCGGCACGTCGTATTTCATCCGGATCGTCCGTCACCAGGCACTTAATACCAAGCCTTTCGAGGGCATTTGCCACGGAGCCGATATTTCCGGCGTTGTACTTGATTACTACTATATTCATTAACAGTTTATTACTTATTTAGGAGGCTTCGCTTCGCTCAGCTAAGAGGCCTCGCTTCGCTCGGCTAATTGGCTCGGCTGGCGCCTCGCTAAGTATGCATTTGATGCCAATTCTTAGTTAGTTCGCGTGAGCGAACCAATTAGCGGAGCGCAGCGCAGCCTTTTAGCGGAGCGCAGCGTAGCCTTTTAGCGGAGCGCAGCGTAGCCTTTTAGTCTATTAATCCTTTGGTGCTAGGCATGATGCCTTCACCATCGCCTGCAAGGGCCTGTTTCAAACAACGCGCCAGAGCTTTGAAAATCGCTTCGATCTTGTGATGCTCATTTTCACCGGTTGCCTCGATATGCAGGGTGCAGCGGGCACCATCGGCAAACGATCGAAAAAAATGCGGGAATAACTCGGTTGGCAATTCACCTACTTTTTCCCGTAAAAAACTCGCCTTCCAACTCAGGTAAGGCCGTCCACCCAAATCCAGGGATACAGAAGCCTGACAATCATCCATGGGAAGTACAAAACCATAACGGTTCCTCCCTTTTAAATCACCCCATGCCTGTCGGAATGCCTGCCCCATCACAATCGCAGTGTCCTCAACAGTATGATGCTCATCCACTTTCAAATCGCCATTTACTAATACTTCCAGATCGCAACCACTATGACGAGCCACTTGTTCGATCATGTGGTCGAAAAATCCGATTCCTGTTGAAATATTTGAAATACCTTCGCCCATCAAAGCCACTTTTACCAAGATATCGGTTTCTTTTGACACCCGGTGAATCATGGAGGAACGTTCCCTTTTAACCAGGTAATCAGCTATTTCCTTCCAGTTAATAGCTTTCAGTGCACAATGCTCCTCATCAGCAGGCAATGCCCGGAGGTTCCATCGATCAGGTTGACCAATATAAATTCCTTTGCTACCCAGATTAGCAGCCAAACGAATATCAGTGGTTCGATCACCGATAACGTAAGATCCTGCCAAATCATAATCGCCGTTAAAATATTGACTCAGCATGGCAATCCCAGGCTTGCGAGTCGGGAGATTCTCAAAGTCGAAACTTCTATCGATGAAAATTTCTGAAAAATGAATTCCTTCCTGCTCAAAGGTTTCCAGCATCCGGTTCTGAACCGGCCAAAAAGTTTCATCAGGGAAAGCAGCAGTCCCTAACCCATCCTGGTTGGTCACAATAACCAGCTCGAACGGGAGAATCCTTGCAATCCGGCCAAGGTGAGTAAACACACCGGGCAAGTAACGCAACTCTTCGAAATTATCGACCTGTTCATTGAGTGGCTCATTAATTAGTGTGCCATCGCGGTCGATGAAGAGAACTCTTTTCATGCTGTCAAGTTTGAGATTAGCGGTTCTGCAAAACTGATATCAACTTCTCGTTCTCCTCAGGGGTTCCTACTGTAATTCTCAAGCAACCTGCGCACAAAGAAAGATTAGATCGGTCCCTGACAATAACTCCATTATCAGCAAGATATCTGTATACAGCTTTGGGTTCATTAAATTTCACTAAAAGGAAATTTGCATCTGAAGGGAAAACCTTCTCAACACCGGTTATTCCTTTTAACTGGTCCGCAAGCTTTATCCGCTCAGTCAGTATTAGTCTCACATCCGGCCTTATCCTTTCTTCACCCTTCACGTTCTTCTCGCTCTTCTCGTTCTTCACGCTCTTCTCGCTCTTCTCGCTCTTCTCGCTCTTTACGTTCTTCACCTTCTTCACTATTCCTTCAACCGTTTCCGCGCTAAGTACATTAATATTGTAAGGGTATTTAATCTTATTCATCGCATTGATGATTTCAGCATCGGCAAAAGCCATTCCCAAACGAACACCTGCCAGTCCCCAGGCTTTTGAAAACGTTTGGAGGACGGTAAGATTCGGGAATTCATTAATCAGGCTCAATGCTGAAGTGCCCTCCGCAAAATCGATATAGGCTTCATCCACCACCAAAATTCCATTAAACCGGCTTGCAAGAAATTGTATTTCACTAACAGGAATCTGCAATCCGGTGGGATTATTGGGTGAACAAAGGAAGATCATTTTGGTATCAAAGCGTATTGCCCCGAGGATTGCCTTGGTATCCAGTGAAAAGTCAGGGTTAAGTAAAACCTTATCAACCAGCACATCCTGAATACCTGCGCATACCGCATACATTCCGTAGGTTGGATTCATGGTAATGATCCGGCTCAAGCGGGGTTCACAAAAGATTCTGATCAGCAAATCAATAGCTTCATCGCTTCCATTACCCAGAAAAATATTTTCAGGTTCGATGCCTTTCAGCCAGCTAATCTGACTCCGCAGCTTTGTTTGGCGTGGATCAGGATATCTGTTCAACCCGGTTTCATTTGGATTTTCGTTAGCATCCAGAAATATCCCCTCACGGCTGGTGAACTCGTCGCGTGCGGATGAGTAAGGCACAAGGGCCGCAATATTTTTTCTGATCAGCTCAACCGGACTCGGCTTCGACAAGTTAACAGGTGGCTCATGGGTTACCAGGCGATTGAGCAGGTTTAATGGATTCAGGTCGCTTTCAGGGTCCAAAATATCAAGTGGAAGCAGCAGGTTTCGTGGATTTAAAAGATTCAGCGGGTTAATATAATCCAGGAAGCTATGCAACAAACCTTTATCCTCTTCACCTTCAGATGAATGATCGATTGTGTTTCTGATCTCTGCTGCCCTGGCATGGCCAACAAGTCCTTCAGCCCTCGACATCAAGCTGATTGCGGATTGTATGGATCGAAGTCCCTCGCTGGTTAGTTGCTGAAAAGTAATAGATTTGGTAAACGAGTCGACTGTTAAGCCACTGTAAGTTTTAGCAAAGCCGGAGGTTGGCAGGGTATGATTTGTGCCTGTTGCATAATCCCCGGCGCTTTCAGGCGAGAAATGGCCTAAAAAAACCGAACCAGCATGTTTAACCTGCTCAGCAAGGAGGGCATGGTTTTCAGTTGCCAGAATTAAGTGTTCAGGGGCATATCGGTTTACCATTTGCATGATAGCCGTATCGTCCGATAATACAATTATCTTACTATGATCCAATACTTTTGAAGCGATGTCCTTACGGGGCAATTTGGTCAGCTGGATTTCAGTTTCACCATGAACACGTTCCGCCAGTTCCCAGCTTGTGGTAAGGAGAATTACATGGCTATCAACCCCATGCTCCGCCTGTGAAAGCAGATCGGCAGCCACAAATGCCGGGTTTGCCGAATCATCCGCAACCACTAATAATTCAGATGGACCAGCAGGCATGTCGATAGCAACACCTGTGCGGTTCACCAACTGTTTTGCGGTGGTCACCCACGAGTTACCAGGACCAAAGATTTTATCCACCTTGGGTACCGGGCCCAATCCATAGGCCATTGATGCTATTGCCTGCACGCCGCCAATCCGGTAAACTTTGGTGATTCCGCAGTAGGCAGCAGCATAAAGAATTGCAGGATTTACCACACCCTGCCTGTTCCCGGGTGAACACAGTATAAGTTCTTTGCATCCTGCGATCTGAGCAGGAATAGCAAGCATCAAAACAGTTGAAAATAAAGGAGCAGTTCCTCCCGGTACATAGAGGCCGACTCGCTCTACCGGCATCCACTTTTGATAGCAAGTAATTCCAGGAGAAATATTCACCTCATTATTTCCCCTTGCCTGAGATTCATGAAACTTTCGAATATTATTGGCTGCCAATGCAATAGATTGCTTTAGCCATTCAGGCAATTGCTCACCGGCAGCTTTGATCATGTCCTCTTCAATCATAGCGGGTTCCGGTGAATAACCATCCAACTCACCTGTAAGCCTGCAAACTTCTGCCCACCCCGAAAGCCGCAATGAACTCAGCATCTGAGCGACTTTTTCTTCGGTGGCATTGCCTGCAACGGTCGGCCGTTTTAAAACTTCATCCCATTGTTCACGAGGGGGATTTATCAGAATCTTCATATTAAAAAGACTTATAAAATCATTTTTTCGATCGGAATCACCAGAATTCCCTGGGCCCCGGCATCTTTCAGTTGATGGATAATGCTCCAGAATTCATTCTCGCTCAATACAGAATGAACAGAACTCCATCCTTCAATTGCCAAAGGTGTAACTGTCGGGCTTTTCATACCAGGTAAAACACGGCAAATCTCATCAAGTTTATCGTTAGGTGCATTCAGCAGAATATATTTGTTATCCCTGGCAGCGAGAACAGATTTTATTCTGAATAGAAAATTATCCAAAATTACTCTTTTCTCTTCTGATAATCCGGGGGCAGCAACTAATACAGCTTCAGATTGTAAAACTACTTCAACTTCCTTCAATCCATTGCTAATTAGGGTACTTCCTGAGCTGACTATATCAAAAATACAGTCGGCCAAACCAATTGCAGGGGCAATCTCAACCGATCCGTTCAGATGATGGATCTCAGCAGTGATTTTGTTTTCATTCAGAAATCCCTGAAGAATATTTGGAAATGAAGTGGCAATCTTTTTACCATTCAACCAGGAAATACCAGTATAATTCTGATCCTTTGGAACGGCGATACTCATACGACAACGGCTAAATCCAAGCCGGTGTACAATTTCCAGCGTGTGCTGCGATTCAAGCAAAACATCTTCACCGATGATCCCGGCATCAGCCACGCTATCAGCCACATATTGAGGGATATCATCATCGCGCAGGTAAAGAACCTCCAACGGAAAAGTGTTGGACTGCGCCAAAAGGGTACGCTTGCCATTTGTTAAAGCTATTCCAGCCTCACTAACCAGCCCAAGCGATATTTCGCTCAGCCTGCCTGATTTCTGTAAAGCGATCTTAAGTGTTTGCATCTTATCTGTTTATAAAAGAAAAGGCCTGCAGATCTGCAAGCCTTTTCCGGTGTTTTTTATTACCGATATCTTACTTCTCTGCATGAGTTTTCAGCATCATAAAATGATGGAGATGATGAGCAGTATGCAGACAGTTAATTTTCATATATTATTTTCGGCGACAAAGGTAATAATAGTTTTTAATTAATATCCCGGGTTTTGCGTAAGATTTGGGTTGGCGTCTCTCTCCAGTTGGGGTATCGGACATAACCACTTGTTATTATTAACATTGTAGTTTATTCTGATAGGGGCACTCTGGTTGCCATCCTCGCAGGTGTATTTGTACTCTTTCAGATTGTTCATCACATCGGTACATACGCCTAACCGGATCAGATCATCCCAACGCTGAGATTCAATGATTGCAGTGCACCGCCAAGATCCCCGGTTTCATTTTGAGCCTCAGCCTTCAGCAGAATAATATCAGCTAAGCGGAGTAAATATACGCGGTCGCCGCTGTTCCATCCGTTCGGGTGCTTTTGTTTGTAATTAACCAAAGCCTATTTTAGAAATATCCTTCAGCATTAGGTTTTATTTTCCTCATTTTACCGCTGCTTACTTTTGAACCCTCATCCACCAATTGGAAGGAACAGCTTGTTTTTTGAGACCAGGGCCTTCCACCGCAGCAGAAAAGGTAAAATCCGAAGCGCCATTATAATACTGAAGCTTGATTTTGTGGAGCCCGGCTTCGAGTATCGCATAACCGGCTTCCTCTGATTCACCGTGAGCGCCGTCGTTATCCGTAATCAGCACATCATCAATGGTTATGGTTGATCCATCATCGGATGTGGTAAAAAAGGTATATGCGCCAGCAGCTGGAACTTTGATATAACCGTCATACACCACGCCAAAGTTTTCAGGCCGGTGATCTGCGGGAAGTTCTGGTGCAAGGCTGTTTCCTGACTTCAGGGGAGTCAGTTTTGACCAATCCGGGAGTCTCCTCCATCTGCCCTCATAGTAGGACCAGTTCAGTCCGGCGGTCAGGTTTGGAATTTCACTTTTTAGCGACTGCAATGGTTTCACTCCATCGAATTTTACCGGTTCATTAATTTTTGCTGCAATCTCAAGTGCTTTTGCAGGATCGCGCGGGAAAGCAACCCCAATCTGGCTGGCCGGTTTTGAGAGGCGGTTAGCATCATCGGAAACGGTAACAGCAGCAATCACAATGTCCTTATTATCGGGTAACAACAATGTTTTGGCACCCACTGGAATGTCAATGGCTATGCGGAAAAGGTATCCGAATATATAGGCCTCATTCTCGTTGGTTTTTCCAAGATGGCGGTGCGTGGCTACCATTGCCACCGGAGTATTTTTGATAAAAGCCGGCATGGTTGCTATCGGGCGGGGATGTACTATTCCATTGATACGAACCGACTGAGTGTATCCATTGCGGAAATCGCGCTTGTCCCACTGACCGATATTACCGGAATAGTATGGGATACTAACCTTGAAAGGTTTACCATCGATCTTGAATTCAGCTATCTGATCCTGGCTGGATGAAGATGCGAGCAAATAAACCGTGTTATAGGTGCCTTCGGGCAAATTCAACAACTGGCCCCGGCTGCTCAATAAGTTTTTCTGACCATCGGCTGATGAGCCCATTTTGAAAACAACATCGCTTGAAACGATTTCGGATGGCCACAATTCGGCAGGATAGGTATTGCCGGCACCATCGACATCGCCATCTGACCGGTTTTCATCCGAGCTGATACCATCGAGGTTAAAGTTCAACGATAGCCATTGGGAAGACTTTTTAGATATCGGGGCAGCATTCTTATCGATTCTCACGGCAAAAGTTTTAGGCTGATAGGGCTTTAGGTCAAACAGCAGCTGGCCATTTTCAATAACCGCCACTCCCATGGTTTCCTCGATACCGTTTACCTCGCGGGCAGACAAAATCGCAGTTGGAAAAACTGCTTTTACTCCTTTGGCGTCTTTGCCAAAAAGTTCCTGAACACGGATTACGATTTCATCGGAACGCTCAGCCTGCTTGAGCGCTTTAACTGCCACCTGGTTATTATTAAGGGAGAGCATGCTGAATGAATTCCCTAGGGATCCCTGGTGTTTTGGTGCTACAAATGCAACTAAAGGTTGATTTAAACGGGTAGCGGACCACTGCGAAAGGCCATCGCGCCAATCACCTTTATGGCCCCCGATGGCATAAGAAAAAGTATGAAAACCAATATCGTTCGTAGCCTGATCCATATAGCCGCGGCCAGTTGCCGGAGTATGTATCAGGGTCAGTCTGATCTGGTTGTCGGCAGGCTTGTCCCAGCCCATTTTATAGTCGCTCATTACGGTTACGCCATAGCTATTATCAGCTTGAGTAATATCGGCCCACTGCTGAGCCGGCACCTCATAAAGCTTTTCCTGGTTATTACTTCTCTTAATGGTACCTATCCCCAGATCATAAGTTGCCTGAGCATTAGATACTGCCAATGGGAATGCTGCTTTCAGAAGGGTGCCCTGGGTATTCCAGTTCAGTTCATTTCTGAATTCAAGCCGGTCGCCAGCGGAACCTGCTGCCAGGCTGATATACTGTTTGATCTCCGAGCCATCCTTTGTGCGGGTCACACACAGGGTAATCCGGGCGGGACCATTTTCAGTGATAGCTACCACCGGCTGATCAAAATAAGCTCGTGGAGCCTTTGTTACGGCATCGTAGAGTATCTCCCAGGCAGGCCATGAAACTGATTTGTCATCGAGCAGTTCCAAACGAAGAGGTGCTTTAAGAAGCTCAAACTTTGAAGATTTATCAAAAATGGATGACACATCGCCGTTTTTATCCAGCAAAACTTTATACCGTTTGTTTTCAAGCAGATTCATTTTTACCGAAAGGCCAGTGACCAGTGCACAGGGTTTTGCGGAAGGTACGACATCAAAAACCTGGTAGCTGACCGGAAGGCAGGAAGCGGTAAAGATCAGTGTAGCCATACGGCCATTCCTGCTGATAATTTGTGCAGGAACTTCTTTATCGTCGGGG
>CAIXKO010000223.1 GCA_903919925.1 uncultured Bacteroidota bacterium
GTACCATGACTTCGCAAATATAATGTCCCATACCCGAATGAGTCGCTATTTTGGGGCTTGCGAGGGTAATTCGCAAAAGACCTTAACCTTGTATAGAAGGAATTTACAGCTTTCACAGGAGTTATTTACGGTAATAAGTTGCTTTGAAGTGGCATTACGGAATGCTATTGATGTGCATTATAACCAGGTTTTTGGACCAGAGTGGCTACGAAATGCTGCAGTTCCTGGTGGAATTTTTGCAAATAAGAGATGTTCAGTGGCGGCACAGACTATTAATTCGGAAGTTACGAAGCTCAATAATCAATATACCCATGCCAAGCTGGTTGCCGAACTTGGTTTTGGCTTCTGGCGTTATCTCTTTTCTGTTTACCAATATAGGGCAGGTGGTCAGACACTCTTGCGCATTTTTTTAGCAAGACCGCAAAGTAGAGTCAGTGTACAATACAATGCAGCCTATATTTTCACAGAATTAGCTAGAATTAACGACTTAAGAAACCGCATAGCACACCATGAACCGATTTGTTTCCGACCTGGGCATCCCATTAGAAATACAGTCTATGCGCGAGAACATTACCTCTTGATTTTGCAATTGTTACAGTGGATGCAAATTGATGCAACAGCCTTGCTTTATGGTCTTGATCATATTAATGCTGTTTGTCATGATATTGATACATTATAAAAGATAATTAGCTCATCAGAATTGGAAGCAAAGAATCAGGATACTGGAACATTACAAAATGAACTGTGCCAATGTCGGATAAATGTCAGGATAAAATAGCCAATTAGCCACTAAAGACCATGTACAGCAATACAAATTTCAAGATCAAAAGACCGGGCGAAGCCCTGCCGGATATTTTACAATTTCACCGATGTGCCTAATAAACTGAAATGATGATAGCGAAGGTAAGAGAAGGATATAAGCAAACTGAGGTAGGGGTGATTCCGGAGGATTGGGGTGTGGAAAGGTTGTGTAATGGAATCCAGCTATTATCGGGTCATCATGTTATTGCACACTTTTGTAATACGGAAGGAATTGGAATACCTTACCTTACAGGTCCAGCCGATTTTCAACAAGGAAACATTCAACATTCTAAGTATACGGCAAATCCGTCTACCCTTTGCCGAAAAGATGATATTCTTGTAACAGTAAAGGGATCTGGGGCTGGCAAAATGGTTCTTGCTGACTCAGAATACTGTATTAGCCGCCAGTTGATGGCTATACGTGTAATAGATTGGGATGTTCATTTTTTGTTCTCGTTATTAAAGCAAGATGAATCCCTTTTCGGCGCTGCCGCTATTGGATTAATTCCTGGCTTATCAAGGATGGATATTTTGAATAAATTCATTCCGCTACCTCAAAAAATGCAAGAGCAAACTGCCATTGCCACCGCCCTCAGCGATACTGATGCCCTCATCGCCAGCCTCGAAAAGCTCATTGAAAAAAAGCGGGCAATCAAACTGGGGGCAATGCAGGAATTGCTGAAGCCGAAGGAGGGGTGGTTGGTTAGGAGGTTGGGGGATTGTTTAATAGGAACACCAAACTATGGAATTAATGCCGCAGCAGTTGCCTATTCAGACATATTACCGACCTATATCCGAATAACTGACATTTCTGAAGATGGAAGATTTTGCTTAGAAAACATGCGCTCTGTCGATTCTCCTTTTTCAGGTAATTACATTTTAGATGAAGGAGATATTGTCTTCGCAAGAACTGGTGCGAGCGTTGGGAAAACGTATTTGTACAATAAATCAGATGGGTTACTTGTTTTTGCAGGTTTCCTGATAAGGATTAAAGTAAATCCCAAAATTCTAAACCCCTTTTATCTTCAAAATTACACTACTACTCGAGAATATTGGAATTGGGTAAAAGTGATGTCAATGAGAAGCGGGCAACCCGGAATAAACGGGAATGAATTTTCTCAATTAGAAGTACCTGTTCCACCTTCAATTCTTGAACAAAATCGAATAGCCACTATCCTAAATGATATGGACACCAACATTTCAACCCTTGAGCAAAAACTCTCCAAATACAAACTCCTGAAACAAGGCATGATGCAGGAGTTGTTAACCGGCAAAACACGATTGGTATGAAAAGGATTAAGGTTTTCATCAGCAGTGTGCAAAGTGAGTTTGCTGCGGAACGCCGGGCACTTTATGAATATCTGACCACCGATGCTCTGTTCGGCCGGTTTTTTGAGTCGTTTATTTTTGAAAATCTTCCGGCGATCGATCAGCGGGCAGATGCAGTTTATCTGGAGGAAGTAACGAAATGCGATATTTACCTGGGGATTTTCGGTACCGTGTATGGTTTCGAGGATACGGAGGGCATTTCGCCCACGGAACGGGAATTTGACCAGGCCACGATTCTGCATAAAACCCGACTGGTTTTTCTGACTCAGCACAAAACAAGCGACAGAGATCCGAAAGAGCTCCAACTGATCCGAAAGGCTGAAAATGCCGTGGTCAGGAAGAAGTTTACGTCACCGGATGATCTGAAATTTGCCGTATATGCGGCATTGATCCGTTACCTCGAGGATAAGGATTTTATTCGCACAGGTCCGTATGATGCCGCCATCTGCAAGGGCGCCGGTTTAGAAGACCTGGATCATGAACGGATAGCAGAGTTTGTGCATCTGGCACGGGCCAGACGGGGATTTCCCTTGCCCGCCGATGCTGATCCGATGAAGATTCTGACTCATTTGAATCTCGTTCACGAAAATGGTTTGACGAACGCGGCGGTATTGCTGTTTGGCAAGCAACCACAGCGGTTTCTGATCAGTTCAGAGATTAAATGCGCCCAGTTTCACGGGAATGAGGTACGAAAGCCCATTCCTTCCTATCATGTGTATAAAGGTGATCTGTTTCAGTTGGTGAATCAGGCTGTTGACTTCGTTTTATCCCGGATCGACCTGAGGGTTGGAACCCGTGAGGCGAGTGTTGAGGTGCCTATTGAATATGAAATCCCCATGACAGCCGTCACCGAGGCAATTGTGAATGCCATCGCACACCGCGATTATACCAGCACGGGCAGCGTACAGGTTATGCTGTTCCGTAATCGGCTCGAGATCTGGAATCCGGGTCAACTGCCCAACAATCTTACTTTTGAAAAAATAAAACACGCGCATAGTTCTCAGCCTTTTAATCCGCTGATTGCCGAGCCTTTGTACCTGGCTGGTTTTATCGAACGTCTGGGAACAGGAATTCCGGATATGATTGAGGTGTGTAAAAAGGCCGGTCTCAATGAACCGGAATTTGCCCAGGAAGATACTTTTAGGGCTATTCTTTGGCGCGCCAATGCAGTTGCTGAGGAAGCTACCCTACAAGCTAGTGGGGAAGCTACCCTACAAGCTACCCTACAAGGTACTGATCGAACTGGACAGGTGGAAACATTAGATAGTCAACATGTTAACAACGAACTGATAGGGGTCACCGGACAAGTTACCCGACAAGCTAGTGGGGAAGCTAGTGGGGAAGTTACCGGGGAACCTGGAGAAGAAATTAAAAGGATTGTACTCGTTTTATTTGGTGAAGCAAAAAGGGCTGAAATACAAAGAAAGCTAGAATTAAAAAGCGACGATTATTTTAGAGTTAACTATATAATTCCAGCTTTGGAATCTGGACATATCGAAATGACATATCCGGAGAGCCCAAATCATCCCAATCAACGTTATCGATTGACTGACAAGGGTATCGAACTGAAAAAGAGGCTTAAAAATTCTAAAAAGAACAAATGAGCACCATCGGTCAAATTGAACGTGTAACCCAGAACCGGATAGTTAAGCTATTCTGTGAGCAACTGGGTTACCAGTATCTCGGAAATTGGGAAGATCGATTTAATAACAGCAATATCGAGGAAACTCTGCTTCGTAAGTATTTATTTATCAAAGCCGGTTATCCGGGAGATCTGGTTGAACGGGCTATCTATAGACTACAAAAGGAGGCACAGAACTACGACCGGAATCTGTATAACAATAATAAAGAGGTATATAAGCTGATCCGATATGGTGCAGAGGTTACGGCAAACCCGGGCGACAAATACCAGCGTGTGCATTTCATCAATTGGGACGAACCGGAGAAAAATGAATTTGGCATAGCTGAGGAAGTTACGGTGCAGGGCAACCGGGAAAAACGACCCGATATTGTGCTCTACATTAATGGAATAGCAGTTGGATTGCTCGAATTGAAAAGGAGTACCATTTCCATTGGTGATGGTATCCGCCAAAATCTGGTGAACCAGCAACCGGAGTTTATTCAATCCTTTTTCTCTACGATCCATTTGGTAATGGCGGGGAACGATACCGAGGGCCTGAGTTATGGCACGATCGGTACTCCCGAGAAATTCTTCCTGCGCTGGAAAGAGGATGTCGATGATACCAGCATGCTGCAACTCGATAAATACCTGATCAGGCTGTGCAATAAGAAGCGCCTGCTGGAAATCATATACGACTTTGTGCTGTTCGATGGCGGAATCAAAAAGCTGCCCCGTCATCATCAGTTTTTTAGTATCAAAGCTGCCCAGGAGTACGTTCGTCGAAGAGAAGGTGGTATCATCTGGCACACTCAGGGAAGCGGCAAGAGTATTGTGATGGTGATCCTGGCCAAATGGATCCTGGAAAATAACCCACATTCCCGGGTGGTTATTCTAACCGATCGTACCGAGCTGGACAAACAGATTGAACGGGTATTTAACGATGCCGGAGTTGAACTGAAAAGAACATCGAGCGGCAAAGAATTGATTGAACAACTTAGTCAGCCTATGCCAAGGTTGTTGTGCTCCCTCATCCATAAGTTTGGGAAAAAGGATGTTGATGACTTCGACCGGTTTATCGAGGACCTCCGGAATGCCCCGACTCAAACGGTGGGCGAGATTTTTGTGTTTGTGGATGAATGTCACCGCACGCAGAGCGGCAAACTTCATAAAGTGATGAAGGCAATGCTACAAAATGCCGTATTCATTGGGTTTACAGGTACACCGTTGTTGAAGGCCGACAAACAAACCAGTCTGGAAGTATTTGGAGGATACATTCACACCTACAAGTTCAACGAAGGGGTTGAAGATCAGGTGATTTTGGACCTGGTTTACGAAGCCAGGGATATAGACCAGCGATTATCATCAAAAGAGAGGGTCGACGCCTGGTTTGATTCGAAGACCAAAGGGTTGAACGATTTTCAGAAATCTGAACTGAAAAAGAAATGGGGAACCATGCAGGTGGTGTTGAGTTCTCGCTCGAGGATGGATAAGGTGGTGAGTGATATCGTCTTTGATTTTAGCGTTAAGCCACGTTTAAGCTCTCATGCGGGTAATGCAATCTTAGTTGCCGGCAGCATATATGAAGCCAGCAAGTATTATGATCTTTTTCAGAAAACTGAGTTTAAAAACCGCTGTGCGATAGTTACTTCATACAATCCAACAGTCCAGGACATAACCACAGAAGATACCGGAGCCAATACGGAAACGGACAAAGAATTCATCTACAAAATTTACACCGACCTACTAAAGGATGTAGTGCCCTTTCAAGGCAAAACCAAGACAGAGACCTATGAGGATCTGGCCAAAACCAAATTCGTTAAGGAACCGGCCAGTATGCGCTTGCTGATCGTGGTCGACAAACTGCTTACAGGTTTTGATGCACCTCCATGCACCTATCTGTATATTGATAAAAGCATGCAGGACCATGGTTTGTTCCAGGCCATCTGCCGGGTAAACCGTTTGGATACTGAAGATAAGGAGTTCGGCTATATCGTTGATTATAAAGATCTTTTTACAAAAGTGGAAGATGCAGTGGCGGTGTATACCTCCGAATTGGATTACGATGATTTTAAAAAAGCCGACTGTGATATTCTGCTTCAGGACCGGTTGAAAAAGGGCAGGGAGCGGCTGGATAATGCCCTCGAAGAGATTGCCTTGCTGTGTGAGCCGGTTCCTTCGCCAAAATCAGAACTCGATTATCAGCATTACTTCTGCGGGAATACTGAAATCCCGGAAGATCTTAAAAATACCGAAGTTAGGCGCACAGCGCTTTACAAAGCCACAGTTGCCCTGATCAGGGCTTATGCCAACCTATCGGCTGAAATGAACGAAGCCGGTTATTCAGCAGCCGAGCAGGATGAAATCAGCAAACGGGTGGATTTTTATCTGAAGCTTAGAGAAGAAATCCGGATGGCCAGCGGTGAAACTCTGGATATGAAGGCTTATGAAGCCGATATGCGTCATCTTATTGATAATTACATACAGGCCGATGAACCCCGGCTGATTTCGCCATTTGGGGATATACCGTTGATTGAGCTGCTGGTCAAATCCGGCATAACTGATGTGCTTAATAGTTTGCCGAAAGGCATCAAGGGCAATCAACAAGCTGTAGCTGAAACTATTGAGAACAACGTAAGGCAGAAAATTATCAAGGAGCATTTGATCGATCCGGCCTTTTTTGAAGAAATGAGTACGCTCCTGAATGAGATTATCAAAGAGCGCAAGGACAAGGCCATCAGCTATGAAGAGTACCTGAAGAAGATCGCCCGGATTGCCGCCCATGTGATGGAGGGTAAAAAGGATACCACTCCTGTGACTTTAAGAACTCCTGCATTGCGTGCGCTTTATAATAATCTGGGGGCTGATGAAGACCTGGCATTAAAGGTCCATGAAAGCATAATTCTTTATAAGCCGAATGGTTGGCGAGGAATTGATACCCGGGAAAAGGTGGTAAAAAAGGCGATTTATGATATCCTGGGCAATGTTGACGATACTGAGCGGATCTTTGAAATCGTGAAAAAGCAAGCGGAGTATTGAAATGGATCAACTGAACCTGGGCGAGATCACGATTGAAGTGGAGTTGAAGGACATCAAAAACATCCACCTGAGTGTATACCCTCCAACCGGCAGGGTGCGGATAGCGGCGCCATTGCGAATGAACCTGGATACCATCCGGATTTATGCCATTTCAAAATTGGGCTGGATAAAAAAGCAGCAACAAAAATTCCGCTCCCAGGTTAGAGAAGCACCGAGAGAATATCTAAACAAAGAGGGTCATTATTATTTAGGAAATCGGTATTTACTCAAGGTAATTGAACACGATGCCCCGCCGACGGTAAAGATTAAGCACACTACCATTGAGCTGTATATCAGGCCCAATTCGGATCTTTTGAAAAAGCAGAGTGTTCTGGATCAGTGGTACCGGGAGCAATTAAAAGAGCTTGCCCTGCCCATTATTGAAAAATGGGAAGGACTATTAGGCGTATCACTGAATGAATTGGGAATTAGGAAGATGAAAACAAAATGGGGAACCTGCAATCGGGAGGCTGGGCGGATATGGCTCAACCTGGAACTGGCTAAAAAACCACTTCACTGTATCCAGTATATCATCGTTCATGAGCTGGTACACTTGCTGGAACGCAACCACAACAGCAATTTCATTGCATATATGGATAGGTTTCTACCGGAATGGCGGCATTTGAAGGGAGAGCTGAATCAGCTGCCGGTGAGTCGGGGGGAGTGGGTGTACTAAAGAAAACAAATTATCAATACTGAAGCATCAGGTCATTAATTTCGAAAAAATGGAAAATCACAAATAAATTCAAAGAATAGAATAAATATTCAAGGGGGGGAATTAACACAAATGTGAAGGGGTAAAGATTTGATAATTAATTAATAAAAAGGATTGCAGGAGTAAGAAAATATTCTGAATTTCAGACATGACAACACTAAAGATAATACAAGGAATTGAAGAAGCCTATAAGACATCAGATTTAGTTTATGAAATGATGGTTGGTCACTTTTTCAATCTGTCTGGATTTGCATTCCATGCGGTGACAATAAAGCAAGGTAGTCCTTTGGTAAGAGCCAGATACACAAATCAGATGAAGTCTTTGCATACACTAGATGAAATATCATATCCTAAAAGAGAATATGTGACTAAGTTTTCAAGATTAAACAGACCTGGTCAAAATCTCTTTTATGCCAGTGAATCTGAAAAAACCTGCCTTGCAGAAATGCTTCCCTTTTGGTTTGATGAATTTGAATTGGGTGAAATCAAGTTGGTAACTTTGGGGAAATGGACTGTTAGGAATGACCTGAAACTTTTGGTCATACCCGATACTCAGAACTCAAATGAACTTAGCAAAAAGGTTATAAGCCTTTTACAGAAACCGGAAATTGAGTTTTGGAACTATATTTCAGGTAAATTTAGAACGACTACGAAGGAAGACCCTAATATCTATGAACTTACTTCCGCCTTTGGGAATGCATTATGGTTAAATGCTTTGATTCAAAATACCATGGCGAATGGGTTTATTTATAGCAGTGTTCAATCACCAAAAAGTATGAATGTTGCATTAAATACGCAAACGATTGATGCCGGATAATTAACTCCTTCCGAGTTTGTTGAAATCCAAATTCAAAAAACGGGTTATACAAGAACGGGATTGCCTCATTATAAAATGATTGGAGATAAAAGACAGGGTTTTATTGATATGGAAAAACAAAAAATTAGCTGGATCTAAGATGCTGGCAGTAAATAGTTAGCTCTTCATTTTATTAATGTATGATTCCATCTTCCATAGTGATTTCGCTAACTGGCATCATTGCAAAGGCATGAAGATCAATGCCGGCCTGTAGAAGAAGCTGTTGGGCCTGATAATTTGAAATTCCTATCAACACCAAGACCAGTTCAGAATTGGAAAGTTATGAATTTCTGATCTGAAGGAATTTTGCCGGTTTCTTTTTCCCTCCGGTTTTCTTTGACGGCCTCCATTCAAAGAAAAAAGAACGCCCATTCGAAAAGGCGAATTCCACCGGAAAACGTGGACGAAAATGGACAAATTTTGGATTCCGAGATTGACATACAAACAGTCTTGGCTTGTTCAACCAAATACAGTGGCAGCAATAATTGTCACTACTCGGAATCTTCAACTCCCATAAGGAGACTTTCCAGAACCCGATAATCATCGCGGAATAGGTCGAAATTTTCATGAAGGCCAGCGATTTCTTTAGCCATTTCGAGCATGTGCTGTGCAAAGTCTTTTTCGAAATCGATCGTTTCCAGGGTGTTGTCTTTTGTTGTCATGGCGTTTGAATTAAAATTTTTCGCCATTTCTCAACCGGACAACTGAGCTGCCAAGGAGGAACTGGAATACCGGAAAGCATCGAGGATATGCCGGGAAAATCCTTGCGGGATCACAAAGGAGGGTTGTTTCTTTGCGGAATAATTTTGGTTCGAACGGAATGACGACCTAAACGCCCGGTTAAGAACGAGCGGTTTGCTGAAAGGCTTTGCTGCAAGGGAAGGTGCTAAGCGGGCTGATGTTAAACAGCTGATGCATTGATCTGGTAAATGAGTTCCGGTGAGATATTGGTCGAAATGACTGCGAGCTTGATATTATGCTCCTTGGCGATCTTCCTGGCGAGGTTCATCATCAGGGGGAAGTTGTAGGAACGGTAAATCTTTGAACGGATCTTATCGTGGTGGCCTTCAACTGCGACCCACACCAGGCAGAGCGGTTCTTTGGGATCACAAACCGGGTGAAAATGTTGACTGGTGCAGAAATAGACTTGTTTTTTCATGGTCAGTGGATTTTGCAGTTAATAACCAAACCGGATTTGTTGGAACAGTAATTACAGATGCGGCAATCCGACCTGCAGATCACTCCCGGCAAGCCGGATGGATCTGAAATGACGTTGAACAGGTTGTCGATCATAAAACCGGAGCCGTTAATTGTAAAGTTTTCCGGAAGATTGGTGAAGTCCAGATCACGCCGGGCTGTATAGGTCCAAACCGGAACATCAAGCAGATCAGCTATCGCAGAAGCTTTATCAACATCCTTCTGGGATCTGAAATCACCGGATTCGGAAAACCTGAGCTTGTTATAGCTGAACTTATTCAATTCATAGACAAATAATTCCGGAGTACACATCTCCCAGAATTTCGCCTGGAAGTTCCGGTGTCGGATCACATTTGGAAACAGCCTTTCTGATTTTTTCGCATAGCATTTGTCAGGCTGTTTGCAGAGATTGAGCTTTTCCGACGGACAATCCCGTGAAGAGCAGAAGTTGAAAATGGAGGTTGAACCTTCGACTTTGAGATTGCCGAATGAGAATAATTGAAGCATTGATTGTTACCGATGCCTTTCGGATTTGTAAGGGTACCAGGCACACCGTTTAAAGTATGCGCATCCCGCTGAGCAGCATCCGGATTCGGTCAAGGGCGAATGTCAGATAGGGTACCCGCTATCTGACCGAGTGCGAAGCAATGGAGGGTGAGAGCTTCTTTGCATACTTGCATTGCAGGTTCTTTGCAGAAATTTGAACCCGGAATCCCTTTACCTATCCGGGGCTGCGAATACCTTAGTGCATACTTTAATACACATAGATGATATCTCCTCTGCTGAAGTTTTGTCAGGGCTGGATCCATTGCGACCATAAAAAAAGCCCCGTTTCCGAGGCTTTTCTTTGGGGTGTCACCCCTTAGGAAGGGATTGTCCTCAACAACCATTGACCTATTGGTTTTTCTTTAAGAGCCTATCCAAAAGACTCGCTAGATCTTTTGATGACGGTTTTGGAGCACTGGATTGAACAATTTTTCCCTCTGGATCAATCAGGACAAAGGCCGGAATGAAATGAAAAGCAAATTTATCAGCCAGGTTTATGTTATCATGAAGTTGGAGCCAGGGTGTTTCTTTTGATTCAAGCCAGGTTTTCCATTTTTGCTCAATTTGGTCAATGGAGATGCTGATAAATTCAATGTTATAACTCGAATATCTGGCAACAAGCTCCTTTAAATAAGGAATTTCTTCAATACAAGGAACACACCAGGTGGCCCAGAAATCCAGGTATAGGTATTTACCAAGAAAGTCGGATGAGGAAATCCGTTCACCATTTGCTTTTGGTAGAGTCCAAGAGGGAGCTATACTTCCCGGACTCAGACCAACCCATTTTTTAAACGTTTCATCTATTTCTTTCTTTTGATCGACATTTCTGGCTTTGGCCAAATAAGAATCAATCAAGGAATAAACTTGTTCTTCGGGGGGATAACTTAGGTACGTCTTAATGGCATCGTATTTTAAATACTCATTCATTCCCCGCGCTTTAACCAAAGAATCAATAATTCTGACCTTTGTGGTGAACCAAAGGCTCTTGCTGGTTCTGTTCTGATTATATCCTATCACATCCATGGTAAAGTTTTCGATCAGTTGCATGATCAGACTCATCGCAATTTGGTTGTCCAACAATTTTTCATCATTGAAATCAATAGAGTTCACGAAATCAAACCAATTTGAAGGGAGGGTTGTAGTGTCTTCGGGGCAGAACATGGCATGATGACCAGGGTAATTAGCCCGATCGAGGTAGATCGCATAATCTAAATCCGATTTCTCCTGGTTAACCAAATCAGCTAACATCCCTTTTTGTTCATACTTAAGAATCAGATTGAAATTCAGATTGGATATCGAATCTATAAGGGTCAGGAAATTCACCGGGAATTTTTTAAAGGCATCGAAGATCGCATCGCCCTGGAATCGGCTTAATTTGATCTTTTCCTGCATAAATTCATTTTCAAGGGCCAGATCGCCGGCAAAGGTTACCGACTTCTCCCAATCCGGAGACTTGAGTTGTATGTCAAGCTTTTTATCCGGGAACCCATAGAAGGACAATTTCTCTTTACCTTGAACGATGCGTAAGAGTCCCGGTTTATCCAAAGGCATTTCATATTGAAAAGAACCCTCCGCGTTTAGTTTAATGGTATCCAGAACATTCCTATCCATGTACAGGACCACAATGTCTGCGGTGGGATTTTCAATTCTCCCAGAAAGATTAAAAATGTCTTTGTGGTTTCTACAACCAACAATCATTGCCAATGAGGTTAAAAAAGCAATGGTCCAGGCGTTTGTCTTCATAAAAATCATTTAACAGATTCATGGTAGGGTATTATCAAAAATAAGAAACAATGAGTATTAAAACCGCCAATTGAATAATTATTTCGTAGGATAATATCCATTTAGTTTAAAAGGAACAAACCAGGTCTATGGCATCAGGTTATCATCGGCCATGGATCTGGTTCGCCCGATTTAGGCAGATGATGTAGAAGTATTCAACTTTCTCAAAGCTTGGAAACACAATCCGGAGCATCTCTCAGCATCTTGGGAGCAGCGAACCTTCGGGCCGTCAGCTGATTTGACTTTAGTTGAGTAATTGACGGTGATCTCAGCCTGGCTGTACTTGAAAAGACCATGGATCATAGGAAGTTACCATTGCTTTGTGGATTTACGAGGGTAATAGGCACGCAGGTCAATTAGTGAACCAGCAAGCTTGAGCAGCCCTGAATAGGATCAAGGGCGAATGTCTGTTTGTGTAACCGCAAACTGGGCGAGTGCGAAGCAATGGAGTCTGATACTCACCAAAAATAAAATCAGACCGGCCGGAATCCCTTTACCTATCTGGGGCTGCAAATACCTTAGTGCATACTTTAATACACACAGATGATTTCTCCTCTGCTGAAGATTTGTCAAGGCTGGATTCATTGCGACCATAAAAAAAGCCCCGTTTCCGAGGCTTTTTCTTTGGGATGTCACCCATCAGAAGGGGAGCGGCTCAGCCAGTTCCGTTTGGAGTTCAATTTTCTTTGTTTTCGGTTTGCCTTTTCCTTTGGCCGGAGCTTTCGGAGCATCAGGTGTTTCGTGCAGTTTGGAGGATTCAGATTGTTTTCGAGTTAGATCGATGGTTTTTTCTAAAGTGGATCGTTGTTGCGGGGTCAATACTGGCATTATTTCAGGTCTTTATTTAATTCTCTTTCAAATTCTTCCACAGTAGGTAAAGTACCTTTTAGTTCTGCCGGTAATGCCTGTGTTACCGTAAATTCGCTTACGCCAATGGGCTTTTTCATATCACGGAGGCTATATTCCACCTCCACCTTATTTTTACTCTTACAAAGTATAATACCGATGGATGGTTGATCGGCAGCGGTTTTTAGCAGATCATCAGTAGCCGAGAGATAGAAATTCATTTTGCCGGCAAATAAGGGTCTTTGAGCATTTGTAGGGCCATCAGTGCTTGCTTCTCGGACAGCGTGGTTGTGAAATTGGTAATGGCTTTGCCCTGTCGTTGATATAAATTATATTCAATGGTTTGTTCGACATAAAATAGTGCTTCGTCACCTTCTTTGATTTTATCCAATAAGAGCATGTGATGTCCCCATGGTAATGAAAGCAATATAATTGAGAGTCCAGCAGGTTGCTGGACTGAGCCTTTCGGGTTGAGTGCAACAAGTTGCTGCACTGAAGTACTCGGCACGAAGA
>CAIXKO010000224.1 GCA_903919925.1 uncultured Bacteroidota bacterium
CGGAGTGAGCGAGATTGAGACCAATCCTGGGAGCAACAGGGATATTTCAAAGGTTATCAAATCGTTCCCCGGAGTTGGATCCACGGCATCATTTCGCAGTGACATCATTATTCGCGGTGGCGGTCCGAGTGAGAGCCGGTTCTATCTTGATGGCATAGAGATAGCCAATATCAATCACTTTGCCACACAAGGCTCCTCAGGTGGTCCGGTAGGCATCCTGAATGCTGACTTTATATCAGGGGTCAATTTCTATTCCGGTGCATTTCCTTCAACCAGGGGTAACGCGCTGAGCGGAGTATTTGAATTTACACAGCAGGATGGCAATCCCAACAAATTAAAATATAGGGGAACACTGGGTGCATCGGAGATCAGCCTGACCCTTGACGGGCCGATTGGCAACAAAACCACGGTAATTTTCTCGGCCCGGCGAAGTTATCTATCGTTTTTATTTAACCTGATCGGACTACCGTTTTTACCGACCTTCAATGATTATCAGTTGAAACTAAAAACCAAATTGAGTCCGAAAGATGAGTTATCGATCATTTCCATTGGTGCTCTCGATCAGTTTAAGCTCAACATGGGTATCAAAAATCCCACACAAGAGCAGGAATATATACTCACTAATATTCCGGTAAATGAACAATGGAGTTATGCTATCGGAGGCGTTTACAAGCACTTTGGTGAAAAATCATATCAAACGATTGTATTAAGCCGCAATATGCTGAATAACAGAACATACAAATATCCGGATAATGATGAATCCCGTCCAAAAGTTTTAGATTACCTATCGCAGGAGATTGAAAACAAGTTCAGGTTTGAAAACAATACCAAGCTTGGAACGATCAAATTAGTTTATGGATTGGCAGGCGAATATGTAAAATACAACAACCAGACCAATCAGCAGATTTATGCAGATGGCCGGCTTCAGGACATCAATTATTCAACGGATATTAACTTTTTCAAGTGGGGATTATTTGGACAGGCGAGCAAAACCTTTTTCGAAAGCCGCTTAACCACCTCACTTGGCGTGCGGATGGATGCAAACACCTATTCCACTAGCATGAGTAACCCGCTTGATCAATTTTCGCCGCGCCTGTCTGCATCATATTCATTAACAGATAAGTGGAGCCTAAATATGAATACCGGCCGGTATTACCAACTCCCGGCTTATACCACGCTGGGCTATAAAAACCTTGCTGGAAATTTCATCAATAAGGATAACAGTTTAAAATATATTACTGCAGATCATATCATTGCAGGAGCGCAGTTCCAGCCAAAGGATAATTTTGTAACATCAGTTGAAGGATTTTACAAATACTACCGTAATTATCCTTTCTCGGTGAGGGACTCCATCAGTTTAGCATCGAAAGGTGCAGATTTTGGCGTAGTTGGAGATGAAGAAGTAAAATCGACTGGTGAAGGCCGTGCTTATGGATTTGAGGTATTGAACAGGTCAAAGTTCGATGAAAAGCTAAAGTTGAACATCATCGTATCCTACACCTTTGTAATCAGTCAGTATAAGAACCTGAACGGAGATTTCTTGTCGACCAATTGGGACAACAAGCACATATTCAATCTGACCGTATTCAAAGGGTTCAAGAAAAACTGGAGTGCCGGGTTCAAGTGGAGATATGTAGGTGGTCAGCCATTTACACCTTATGATTTAGAAACCTCATCGTTAAAGGCTGCGTGGGATGTAACTGGCGGGCCATTATTGGATTTCAACCAGATTAATTCGGTCAGGCTTGCTCCTTTTCACCAGCTTGATTTAAGGGTAGATAAGCGATACTATTTCAAAAAATGGTCGCTGATGGCTTACATTGATATCCAGAATGCTTATGCTTTTAAGGCTCAGCAACCGGATTATATTGTGCGGGAAAAAGATGCAAACGGCAATTACGTGTTAATTGACAATGGATTACGATATAAACTTGATCGCATTACCTCTACTGCCGGAACGTTATTACCAACAATAGGGATTATGATTCAATTTTAGGCTGAGCACCAGGAAGGCCTACTTTCCATCGAACCACCAGAATCTATTGGTGCTTTTTCCGATGGTTTTGAGCCATTCCACCATTGGGTTAACATCTTGATTGGTATTAACCCTGTTCAGATCACCATTTGAAATCAGGAAGATATTTTCATATTTTCCTGATTTTTCATTCCAGCTCCACGCGGAAAAAGTACCGGTTCCGGCATCAGCCATCAGTAAACCGTAGTCTGCAATTTTACCGTCCCTGACGTCTTCGATTTTTCGGAAATAGTAATCCAGGTCCTCTCTTTCGACGGTTGTACAAACGGTATCGCACTGAGCGAGGTTGTTTAATAAACCGGCTTCGGTAATCATACCGAGGGAATCGGGTGCGGTCCATTCTTTTGGCTGATCGAAACCTTTTACGTGACCATATTCATCGATCAGAAAACCGTGGTGGCGAAAACCCCACGCATAATTATAGTATTCATATTGAAAAAGAACAGGAGGTTTTTCGCCTGGTCTGGGTTTGCGATCATAATTACAGTATTCCTCCATACAGCTGGTAATGCCCAGAGTCATAACGAGGAAGATGGAATAGATTATTGACCGTTTCATAGCTTTAACATTTAATACCTGGAATTTGTAAGAAATCAACACTCACCGTTTCTCACTGTTTGAAGCAGAAAATCAGCAAGAATATTATCGAAGGCAGGAGTACAAATTTGGTGCCGGATTGAATTATTGTGTGGGAGCTAGTTTTCCAGGCTGCCTTCGGTTTGCGCCTTCAGCACCGCAAAGATCGTCACCGAGATCAATACGGGCCTCATTTACAATAACTTCCATTTGCTTTACTATTTCAGGATACATCGTGATAACATTGTAGTTCTCACCCGGATCGCGGCGGAGGTCATACAATTCATAGCCAGATACTTCGTTTCCATAAGGACCGGGTTTACCATCATCGCGCGGGAGCACTCCAACGTATGTGCGGTAGGGGTGCGGGAGAACCAATTTCCAGGTGCCCATTCGAACGGCTTCGAGGCTATTGCGGTTATAATAATAACAGAAAGATTTACGTGGTTCGCATTCAAAATCACCTTTCAGAACGGGAAGCATGCTCACCCCATCGATCATATGAACAGGCATTGATGTTTGGGTAATATCGGCGAGAGTTGGAAACACATCGATAGTAGAACCGAGCTGACCGGTGACCGTGCCAGCCGGAATCACGGCGGGCCATTTCATAATGCACGGCACTCGCTGGCCACCCTCGTAACTTACGCCCTTTCCCTCACGCAAGCCTCCGGTATTTCCGGCATGTGCGCCAAAATTTAGCCAGGGACCGTTATCGCTGGTAAAAATCACCAGGGTATTTGAGGTTAAATCAAGGTCATCGAGGGTTTTCATGATTTCACCAACAGACCAATCCACCTCCATCATTACATCACCAAAGCGGCCCTGTTTGCTTTTCCCCTGAAATCTTTTTGAAACCGCAAGGGGAGTATGAACCATTGAATGAGCAAAATAGAGAAAGAACGGATCGTTATGGTTTTTGCGAATAAAGGATATTGCACGCTCGGTATATTTTGTAGTTAGTTCATCCTGGCTGGCCAGTTTGTCCATATAGCCGATGGTATCATTTCCGTCGATAAACGGAAGTGGCGGAGTACCTGAAGGATTAATGGATTTAACTGTATCGGGGTCATAACCATATCCTTGATATCTCAGCGTAGACATATCATTAGAATACGGCAAACCAAGAAAATCATCGAATCCATTTTGCAACGGAAGGAATGGTTTGAGGTGACCGAGGTGCCATTTACCCACCATTCCGGTTGCGTATCCTTTTTGTTTCAGGAGCTCGGCCATGGTCATTTCCGTTTCGTTGATACCATGGCGGGCATTATGATTGATGGCACCGGTGAGTCCGATACGGTTTGGGTAGCACCCGGTCATCAATCCGGCCCGGGAGGCTGTTGAAACGGCCTGAGCAGAATAAAACTGGGTAAAACGCAAACCGCCGGCGGCAAGCCGATCGATGTTTGGTGTACGGTAGCCGGCAGGTGCTCCAAAGCAGGTAAGATCGCCATAGCCCATATCATCCATAAAAATCAGGACAATATTGGGTGTTGTAGTATCTACAGGCTTGCGGCATCCTGTAAATGAACTTATTGCTGCCAGGCTGGCCAAACAGATGGGAATATTTTTCACTGACATGATCTATATACTTTCAAAGGTTCTTCAGCGTACGCACTCCAAAAACAGGGCCGGCCATGTGGCCATAAAACGCATTGAATTTTACGGTTACCTTATTCTTTCCTTTAGTGAGTTTTGCGGGAACAGGGTAATCCATATCCACCCATTGGCCATCCCTGATACTGGAAATATTTTCAGTGGCAATTACTTCTTCATTTACCAGAATATTAAATGTTTTGTTGCCTGGAAATCCTCCCCAGTACTCCACATGTACAATAACCGGCTGATCGGGTAACACCTTCATATCGAATGAAAACCATCCATTGCGTGCCTCCCGGTTTTTGCGGTCCTGAAATTCACCCGGAGTTGTTTTGTCGCCCTTGAAATTATGCTCTCTTTCCGGTTGCATTTCGCCAGGCTGCACAAAATCAATGGTCCTGGCCTCTACAGCGGCTTTGCGGGCCAGTTCATTTTTATAATCCTCCTGCCGTTTATCCCAGGAAACCTGTGTGAAAAGGTCCCAGAAAATGGTATAACGAATATCGTGAGCAGCATAAAAAGGCTTGAGTTCCACATCCTTCGGTTTGCCTACTCCATTCATCATAAAAGTATTAGCTTTCCCTGCTACCGGTGACAACCAATCATTTGGATTACGGGATTCCGACATGATTACCGGGACAAATTGTGGAGAGGTTGCTTCGGGATTATCAACAGGGCCAAGCTCACCGGCCAAAACCAGGGGACCGTACATTACAGCCACGCGTGTGGAATCATCCGGCATGGATTCTAACCTAAGGCTGAAAGGAAAGCTAATCTCCACCTTATCGCCTGATTTCCACGTACGGTACAAACTTACAAAACTGGAAGGTTGAGTAATTACCTTTACTTTCCTGCCATTTATTTTGACTTCCATCCCATTTTTTGCCCAATAGGGATATCTGACCTGAAGATTGAGCTTAACCGGCACTTTGCATTCGAATTGTAGCGATGTTCCCTGCTCACCCGGATAAGTTGTATTCTGCGTAAGTTTAATCCCTTTTTCCAACCAATTCAATTCTGATGCAATAAATTGAGATACAAATAGTTCCTGGTCATTAAAATAATAGATATTCTCCCCGTATTTAGCATGATTCTCCATACCGGTACCCACACAGCAGGTAAAATCTTCGAATTCCTGATATTCCTTATAGCCACCCATTTTCAGGGCCAGATTATAAATTACCCGTCCTGTTTCAGGGTGTTGCGAGGAAAGGATATGATTAAACAGGGCTCTTTCATAAAAGTCGGCTTCTGCAGGGGCAGCGTTCCACTCAAACAGGTGTTCGGTAAGTTTGAGCATGTTATAAACGTTGCAGGATTCCGTGGTACCCTGGCTGAGGCGGTTCCGCAGCTGATCGGGCTTACCAAAGTATTCATTGTTACCATGACCTCCGGTAACATAGGAATGGTGGTTTACCACACGTTCCCAAAAGAATTCGGCAGCCTTACGGTTCAGGGTATCGCCGGTAAGTTCATATCGGCGTGCCAGACCAATAAGTTTTGGTATGTTGGTGTTGCCATGTTTACCGGGCAAAATATCGATACCTGCTGCAAGGGAATCCAGGATTACTTTATGATGGAACTTTATTGAATAATCCATGTACTTTTTATCACCAGTATCGGCTGAAAGGTCCGCCAGCACCTCCATCATGCCACCCTGCTCACATCGCATCATTTCCTGCATCTGCTCATCGGATAGGCCACCGATAATCATTCCCGTCCAATCGCCAAGTTTCCGCTCCACCTCAAGTGCTTTTTTATTGCCACAAAGATTATAAGCATCGCGGAGTCCGGCCATATCTTTATGAATGGTATACCAGGGAACCCAGATTCCGTTGAGATCGAAACCTTGCGAGCGGATATTACCTTTTGCCACTTCCTGTTCCATGATACGCTTTCCATCGGGAAATGCGCCAAGAAATCCATTTTTATTGGCATTCTGAACGATTTCCAACTCATCAACAATATAATTTACCCGATCAAGAAATCGATTATCGCCTGTTGATTTATACATCAGTGCACATGCGCTCAGATAATGACCAAGGGTATGCCCGGCAATCGTGCCATCTTCCCAACCATGATAATGCTCAGCTTTAGGAGTTAGGCCAGCCTCTTTATAAAACTTGGACAGCATACGATCGGGCTCATAATTAAGCAAAACTTTTTGGTCGAGTTCCATAGCGTGCTTAAATGGGCCATCGAGAAGCCTGACCTCATCGAGTCCAAAAGTTTTAACCCTAAAAGGTACTGCTTCTTTCTTGCCCTTAACTGATCCAACAGGAGGTGCTGATGAACAAGATACCATTGCGCAAACCCCGGCTATCAGTGCCATAAACAGTAGCGATTTCGTTTTCATTTGCTCAGTTTAGATTTGGAAAATATTAATTGTAAATATAACACTTATAATAGATAATTTTAGAACTTTTAACTTTTGTTTAAGTTTTGGTGCGTGGTATATTGGTAGATTTATGCCCGTAAAACAGTAAAGAATCAGAAAGTTAAAACCAGGAAAACATTAAAAGAATATATGAATATTTTAAAACCAAATCAAAGATTGAACGGTTTATTTATCAGATGGATACCGATGACAATTGTGATCCTTTGCATTGTTGGGTTATCCTTATCGTGCAAAGAAAAACCGAAAGCGGGACCTGCAGCAGGAGGTAAAAGATCCGGGTCGGTCAATGTTGAAGTTATGGTAGTGAAGCCAGATACGATGTTAAACATTATTTATTCGACCGGAACATTGCTGCCAAATGAGAAGGTAGAGATGCGGAACGAGGTATCGGGCAGGATTATCGGGATATATTTTGAAGAAGGGACTGAGGTAAAGCAGGGTACTCTTTTAATGAAGATCAACGACCAGGATCTTCAGGCGCAATTAAACAAGAATTCCGTTCAGGAAAAGATGGCTCGTGACGAAGAATTCCGCAAGCGTCAGCTACTGGAGATAAAAGCGATCAGCCAGGAAGAATATGACTTGGTTTCCAACAACTTAAAATCGGTTCAAGCTGAGCGTCAGTTGCTTGATGCTCAGATGGCAAAAACACAGATGATTGCTCCGTTATCGGGGAAAATCGGCTTAAGGAATGTGAGTCCGGGCACC
>CAIXKO010000225.1 GCA_903919925.1 uncultured Bacteroidota bacterium
AATGGTATCGTTAAAAAGCTTCCCGCCATACGCTCCGATGCCAATCAAATGATCAAGTTCCCTCCATGGAGCCGTTCCTTTTGAAGCAAAATCGCTCTCTTTCCTTACCATGATGATGGTCTGATAGTTATTAACCGGGGCACTCATTCCCTGAATCCATATGGTTTTCCAGCTCAACACCGGTTTGCCGTTCTGCTTGTTGGGGTAATAATTGAAAAAATGAAAGTCGGTATCGCCAACCTTACTTTTTCCCCCGTTTGCCGAACCCCTTCTGAAAAGCTTTCCGTCCGGGTTTCCGTCAGCATTGAGATCCTCAGCGTCCAGCCACATCTGAAGTTCAGAACTCTTGATATCCCCGGGGAATATTGCTTTCCGGGCATGCCAGTCTGCTTTCTGAGTGATCGCCACTCCAACCCTGTTCACGCTTCTGGCGCCGGTTTTCAGGTGACAGGCCTCCACGTAGTAATTGCCAGGTTTTTCGGGCTCAAACTCAGTACCCTGAGCTAATGCATCCTTACCTCCGGCATAAAATGAAGAATAATACAACTTCATGTGACTATCCAGATATCCCTCCTCACGGATCTCCAGATATCCATCCCTGATTATTCCATTCCACTTGATATCAGCCGCTTCCGTACTGAATTGAAAATTATCGTCATAAATGATTTTAGACGTTTGATAATCCCTGACGGTCAGTACGGAATCAAATCGTCCGTTCTGGGTTGTATTTATATCAAACTCAACCGGCAAAGCCTGGTCACCATTTGCATAAACCTTCAGATAGATCCAGCTGCCAAAATCATTTATGGTGGTATCCTTGATAAAGATCCCTCCCCGGTTTTCAACCACCGTGGCTACAGCCTTGAATTCATCTCCATTGGCTTTCTTCCCGGAGCCATAGTATTTGCCATTTGGAAATTTTGGCACATAATCGGGGATGTCAGCCTCATACCAGAAATAGGTATAATCCGCGCAGGGGTTTGATATCCGGACCTTTCCTTTACCAGCTTTTTTAAAATCGAGGTCGCTCAGATAGAAGGCCGGCACTTTACCAATCTCAAAATCCAGTTCTTTCACATAGCCATCCGCATCAGTTATTTTGACGGTATAGGTTCCGGGTTTCAGGAATTGGCGGAATGGCTTATCGGATATTTCCCCATCCGGCCAGTAAAAAGTAAAAGGAGCCCTTCCTCCCCCGGCACTGATCCGTACACTTCCATTATTCTGGCTGCCTGTTGAGGGGATGATCTCCGACACCGATATGTTCAGATTACCAGGGCCTTTCTTAAACATATCCGTATTGACAATAACATGTTGATCAGATGAAGATGATTTGCCTGAAATTTGATTTTTCACTCCGGGAAGCTGATCCTGCTTATTTACCGTCCATTTCACAGAGGCAACCGGGTAGTCAACAAAGGGTGGGTCGGGTCGTATAAACTCCGATTTATCAACAAGCCTGCATTCTACACTATATTCCTTCGTTTGATCAAACAGGATATCAATTTCTCTAACATCGCCGGCAATTACTTCACCGTTAAGCAACCATGACAACTTCTGTGAACCTGGCAGGTTATCTATTTTATTCACAGAGAAATGAACCTTGCCGGGAACCGTAACATTCAGTTCCTTTCTTACCGGGATGGAGTGATCAAAAGGATCTACCCACATATACAGCCTACACACGGTGCGCTGAATACATACCGGGCATAGTCCGTCAGGATCACCGGTAAAGGAACCTGCCCCCATGATGCATCCCCTTGCGGTGGGTCGGTAAATATGGTGCAGCCGGTGTGTTGCTCCTTCAAAAACACCAACCTTATTCAAATTCTCTGGCGAGTAAGGAGTAGGAATCTCAGTCCCCGGCTCAATCCAGGCTCTCCATTTCACATCTTCCAATACATAATCCAGCGTGGTATTCGAACCTTCCCCACCCTTGCCCCAAACCCCGTTTGATGTATATTCATCGGGCAAACCCGGAGCGGTATGAGCGAATTCATGGATAAATGCCTCCGTTTCCCGGCCAGCTATCATCGCATTTCCGGTTCTCGTTTCGATATTCCGGGCAGCGCCTCCACCACCACCATTGGTATTCAGCATAGCCAGACAGGATACCCATCCCTTCCCATCCCTGTTCCAGGGAAGGAATAAACGGTCCCGGATCTCGTCGAGGTCAACGGTTGTCAACCCCTTCTCCCAGTTATAGGCAGGCATTCCCGGCCACCAAATGGCATATAAATTGAAAAAATCACGATATTCAGGAAATGGAGCAATCGCGTATTCATCATCGGGAATAAAGGTCCTGAATGAGTGTTTCGCATCGTTGATAAACTCCTCACGCAATATGGGCGTATTATAGCTGTTTGGCTTTCCCTCTTCCCAACGGTTTATCGCGCAGAGATTGATCCGGTTATCCTTATCGCCGGTTACCCGGATGGGGATCAGCTCAATTTCACCGTTGGCAAAAGCCTTGTCGATTTCAGGAATATATCTTGAATCGCCCGTGTTTGTTGATCTTCGGGTGGTAACCTCACAGATCCCGGTTGAAGGGATAACTTCCTTTGCGGCACCGGC
>CAIXKO010000226.1 GCA_903919925.1 uncultured Bacteroidota bacterium
CAGTCCGGTAGTGATCCTTCTTTCAAATATCTCAGGAAATTCCGCGTAACCTGAGCAAAATGAGCCTCATGCCCCACTCGTAAAGCATCGGGAATCAAAATATGATACCCGTTTTCAATGGGTTCAACAGAAATACCTTTATAGGTTAATGCCATCTGCGCAATCGTCGATTCTAAAGTTTTCTGATATTCCGGATCATTACCAGCCGGAAAAACATAAAGTTCCGGTTTGAATTTTTGTTCCGGTCCCTGCCTGATTTCCAATCGGCTCAGTGAACCTTTCATCACCGAGAAATGAGTATCGCCCCCACCCTCTGGCGCTTTATAATTCCAGATAACCGAAACCCTGACATTTATCCCCTTTAGCTGATAATTGATCTCCCCATTGCAATGAACCTGAAGTACAGAATCGGAATCTACTCTGGGTAGCAAATACTGCGGATAAGCTTTTAATCCGGTTACCTCGTTAAACTGTCCCCACCCTATGCCTGTAGTCCAGTGCCGGGCCGATGAAATCTTTATATCATTCTTGTAATCAATAATTTGCTCCGGGAAACAGGCCCATTGAACCAGGTCAACCAAATGAGTGGTAACATCCACAATTCCTTCACCTTGCTGTTCGGTATCGAAAAACCATGGGGGCCGGCTCAGCCTCACTCCGGATACATATTTGAAAAAATGATGAACACTTTCCTTCGTAACCGCCGGATCGTTGGGCGTTCCGGTTTGAAGGACCCCAAAAACCCCTGGCACATGCGATAACTCTTTTTGCAGAATCGACGAAATCTCGAATCGCTCCGTCATCATATCATATAAAAGCACCCGGCTCTTTTTAGCTTCGGCAAATGCGGTCACCAACTCGCTAAATCCTTCAGAATTAATGGCCATTGGCTTATCTGAAAACACATTGATTCCGCTTTGGACGGCCTTTAACAGGTAGTCTGTTTTTTTGCCGTTGTTTCCAGCCAGGATCAAAACGGTACCTGGCTTTTCGCTGATCATCCGTTCAAAGAAATCAGGTCCCCGGAATCCGGTGATCTTCCAATCCGTCGGTTTTTCCGATCGCTTCTGGTATCCGTCCACCCGATTGGTGAAATCTGTCAGTTCAGGACCCTCCGGAGCATAAACAAATACTTTTGGACTTACGCCTTCGTACATGGTTTTGAGCACCAGTGCAGCATGAAAATGACCAGGATCGGCAACCATAAAAGTGGTCCCGGCATCTTCCTTCCTGCCGGAACAAGAGGTTAGAAACAAAACTATAATATTGATAATTAATAATTTATTTACCATTTGTTCCTATTTAATGTTTTCGGTCCCATAAGGCTTTCTCTGCTTCCTGCTCAACAACTTATTCGCCTCATCGCTATTGGTAAAGTGCTCATGAACCGGGTCCCATTTCAGTTTCCCCGGCACCTTCATTGCGATATGACTGAGTAAGCAGGCTGAACAGGAACGGTGAGCCACCTCAACCGGGGCAATCGGCTGCGTATTGGATTTTATTGAATCCAGCCAGTTGCCATAATGGTTGGTACTTACCGGTAAATGAATTTCATCGGGCCCAATCACGCTGGTCATGATTTTGGGATCACTGGCATCCAACGCCTTCCGATTGGCATCAAACGTTACCGGGTCACTTTTGGTTGCCTGATAATTTCCACGGGTAACAAAAATCCAACCATCTGATCCTTCAAACCTTACCCCATTTGGGCGATCGCCGCTGACAAACATGGTTACCCCATTCGCATACTTTGCTTTTACCTCAAAACTGCCATGAACATTCCAGAGTCCTTTGGTCGGGAAATCAGCCTTGGCTTCTATTTCAACAGGTCCTGAATATTCTGTCCCCATGCCCCAGTGCGCAATATCCAGGTGATGGGCCCCCCATCCGGTAATCATTCCGGCACCAAACTGCTCACATCTGAGCCAGCCTGGTCGCGAATAATCGGCCTGGGGATGAACCCGCTTTTCTGTGTAATAAACTTCCGGTGTTGAACCCAGCCATCGGTCATAATTAAGGTTTTTTGGCACCGGCATCTCGGGCTCCTCCTCACCCGCGGGATCACCGGGCAACCCAATTTGTATGGTTTTAAGCTGACCGATTCGACCGTTTCTGACCAGCTCACAAGCAAACCGGAACTGATCCGATGATCTTTGCTGACTGCCAATCTGGAAAATCACACCACTCCGGTGAACCATGTCGCTCAACTTTCGTCCCTCGGCAATCGTCAGTGAGGTAGGCTTTTGTAAATAAATATGCTTGCCCGCCAAAGCAGCTTCAATGGCCGGTTGCGAGTGCCAATGATCGGGAGTGCTGATCACCACCGCATCGATGGCAGGGTTCATCAGCATTTCACGGTAATCATCGTATAACCTGACTGACACCTCTTTGCCACCATATCTTTTTTCATAATTCTGCTCGATAAACAACTTGGTCTCATTAAGCCTTTTTGAATCCAGATCGCAAGCCGCAATGATCCGGGCCGAATCAAAGGGAAAGATGCCGCTCATATCAGCTTCGTGGGCAATACGCCCGCACCCGATCTGCCCGATTTGAATGCGGTTGCCGGGGGCATTTTTACCAAAAACAGATGATGGAACAATGCTCGGAACAGCAATGGTTCCGGCTGCTGCAATCGAACTTATTCGAAGAAAGTTGCGGCGGTTGAGTTTTGAATTAGTCATTGGCATGTATTTATCATGCCCATAAAGGTATAAAATCCCCCCACACTCCCCACCCTCCCCCCACACTCATACCCACACTCCCACTCACACCCATTTCTTCAATTGGCACATTATCACATTGGCACATTGGCACATTATCACATTAACCCAGATACCTCAGCCTGTCAAGCAAAATAGGGATTTCTTCCTGATCGATACCATGTTTAACCAACTGATCGCGGTCCTGCTCAAAAATGGTAAGGAATTCGTTAAAATCGATCTTGCCGGTTCTCATACTCTGCTGATAGAGCGCTATCGCTTCAACACGCTTCCCTTCGCACCATTCCAGATGGCCCAAACTGATCAGGTCATGATGGCTGGGTTCCCTGACAATCAGTTTGTCATAATACTTACGAGCCTGATCAAATCTTCCCAATACAAATGAGCACCAAGCAATTGGCCGCCATACTTTGTGGTTTCCAGGCATCAGGTATTCAACTTTGTAATACGATTTCATGGCACCTTCATAATCCTGCAAATCAAGCAGACAGTGGCCTATAGATACTTCCGTGTTCAAATCATCAGGATCCTGAAGTTCAGCTTGCCGGTAATAGGGAAGAGCAAGCTCGGGTTGCTTTAAATAACGGTAACAAAGACCAATTTTCTTGAGGTTCCAAAGATTTTCGCCCGATAAAATATCTGCTTTCAGATAATAATTCAATGCTTTCTGATAGTTTCCTGCTTTTTGCCAGGCATAACCCAGCTTTTGTAAAACATCGGCATTCATATCACCCGACTGCTCCAGAATGCCAAAAGCTTCTGCTGCTTCGCGATAATTTTTCTTTTGGAGGTAAAATCCTGCTATTGAATACAATGCATCAGTATCGTCAATAAAGAGCTCCCGATAAAAGCTCTTTCTGTAAAAATCGAGCTTCCAGTTAAATAAATCATCAAATCCTTGCTTGTCCGGATAAAACCGATAAAACCGATATAGATCCTGAATGTATTGACGAATCACGCGGCGCCCTTGCTGCAGGGGATCGAGAATCTTATCGCCATCCAGCATCTCCTTGATCTGATCGGCTTCCGCATGCAACCCGTCGGATAGAAATTTTTGCATATCAGCCGGCATCGACCGGATACCAAAGCAAATACTATATTTATCGGAATTGCACAGGTAAAAACTCTTCTCAACAGAATCCAGAAACCCTTTCATCCAGGCAAACTCACCCGATTCCTCCAATGCAAGAATCTCTGGGTGATTGGTGGTAAAAGGAAAAAACCAGTTGATCAGGTGGCGAAAAAATGGAAATCCTTTCAGCATTTGAAAAGTTCCAATAAAAACATCATCTCCTTCCATCTGCATCTCTGTCAGTTCCTGCATCTTATCTTTCAATCCGGGGGCATCCTGAAAAATTTCCTGCCACTCTGGATTTTCCTCGTCACTCAAGCTTTCACCCAGCAATTTATCGAGATCAAGTTTGTTCCTGATTTGTGGGGTTAATTTCAACATTTCCGGCAGAATTTCCTCCTGCATGCGGCGGCTCAACTGGTCGGTATTCCGCCCCCTGATCAATTGAAGGATGACCTCCTGAACCATCTTTTTAAAGTTCTGATACTCATCCATCACCAGAAAACGCCCCCGGATAGCCGGATAATAAACCAGCCGGGTATCATACCGGTAAAAGGCCAAAAGCAGCCCAATCAGTGCACGCTGGCGTAACTCCTCATCCTCACTTTCAAAAAAGCCAAACAATAATTCAAACTTGCGCCTATCAAAATATCTTAAAACACTAAAATTCAATGCTGTAATCAATAATCCCTTCTCCGGTACCGATAAAATACCTGAGTCCCTGATCCGCTCAACCAACTGAACTTCCCGTTCGTGAAATTCGTCAGTCAGCCATATCGTGTGAAAAAGTCTTGATAAATCGCGCAGATACTCCGGATCCGATGGATTTATACGGTCGGGAACACGTAAAAAACTTTGTATAAAAGACTCCAGGCCAGGGTCATCCCTAAAAATCCGCTTCCTTACATGAACATATTGCGTGGATAACCGGGTGAGCAAAAACTCCGAAACCCGATCGCTGAGTTCATAAAGACCGGCAACAATTTTCCGGTAAACTTTCTGACGCTCAGGGTCCTGAATGCCCTTAACGGTATATTCGAGCATTACCCGGTAGGTATTATCAATCTGTTCCAACTCTTCCATCCAGGTATTCATCCCGGAAACAACCAGCATCGGCTGCAAATCGGTCATTGCCTCCTTCAACCGCTTCACTGACAAAAGGTCATGAATCCGGCGTGTGCTGCTAAGAATTTCTTTTTCGTTCATATTCAAAAATAAGAACAAAAAACGGACCTGTCCACCATCCTTCTTTTAGAAACTCCATTTTCAATAATCGGATAAGACTATGCTAAACGATGAGCTGAATGACAAAATCAGGCATACTTTAGCAGCAGGTGATGCCCATAATGCCCGGATGAAATCAGCACTCACAAAACTTTCCACAATTTTTCCCGCCCGTTTTTGGATGTCCTCAATCGGCTCGAACAGCTTAGCATTATCGATTCTGCCGAAAAATGGATTGAATTAAGCGAGGTGCGCAACCTGATTACCCACGATTATCCTCACCTGATCGAAGAATTGGTTGATGGACTTAACCAGCTTTCCATTAAAGCCCTGGAACAATCCAATGTTTACGAAAGAGTCCGGGAATACATTGTTAGCCGAACGAATACAGTGACGAGTGACTACTTCACCCTCTTCACATCCTTAACACCCTCACATCCTTAACACCCTTAACATCCTTAACGTTCGCTCACTCCATGGCTTTTCCTTTTTCGAAATCGAAAAACGTTTTCCGCATCAGGTCTGAAAGAAGCAGTTTGTAGTTGATGTAAGCGTCAAGCCTGGTGTTGTATGCATTGTTGAGCCGCTCGCGCTCCAGTGCCATCGATTGGCTGTCGATCTCACCGTTGGCATACCGCTGGCGTGAGATATCAAAACTTTTTTCTGCTACCAGCACGTTCTTTTCCAGAAGTTGTAACCGTCGCAGACTGCTCTGCTGGCGGTCGACGGTGGTGCGGATATCCCGCTCTATCGATATCCGGTTACTCTCCTTTTGCAGCTGATCCTGCTTGAGCATCGATTTTGCTGCCTGTACCCTTGCCCGGTTCTCTCCCCAGTCCACAATCGGAATCGATGCCGTGAGCCCAACTCCCAAACTACCCGGTCGGCTGGTCAGGTTTTGCCAGGTTTGATCAAAAGTTGCCCCTACCGGAATAGATCGGGCATCTTTCCCAACCCCGATAAAATTATAGTTGAGCATGATACTCCCGCTAGGCATCCCTACAGCCTTCTGACGCTTTATCGACATCTCCTGAAGCTCAATTGCAATCTCACTTTCCCTCATCTCGGGCCGGCTCTTCAGCGCCAGCTCCACCGCTTTTTCAACCTCAATCAGAACCACCGGATAAGTAAGATCATTTTTCACTGAGACACTGTCCATCAAATTGATACCCAGGTTTTCTTTAAACGCCCGCAGCTGTGCAGCATTCTCCACTTTGGCCAAATCATAATTATTAACCGCCTCACTCAGGTCAACTTCCATCTGAAGGGCCTCCACCTCACGGATCAAACCGGCCTTGTATTTGCTTTGAGCAATCGTACACGCTTCCTGCTGCCGTTCAAGAGTCAACTTAGCAATGCTCATTCGTTCCTGAGTAGAAAGCAAGGTAAAGAAATCCGAACTGATAAAATAAACCAGATCAAGCTCTGCCCGCTTTAATTGCTTCATGGTGAGCTCATAGCTGAGTTTTGCCTGCTGGTAGTTCATCCTGATATTGTTAAACCCAAAAAATGCCTCAATCGGTTGCCGCAAACCGATGCTCGAGGTAACCTGCGTATTCCGGTCGTTGGCGTAATAGTCAATAAAATTTTGAGCACCCGTTCGTATATATAAACTTCCATCGGTTGGTAATGGCTGACTAATAGTAAGATAACTGTTCAGCTGGTTTTGCCTCACCGGGAAAAAGGAGATTCCTGTGCTGTCCTCCCATTGCCTGATGGTTTCGCTGTACTGCGGTAGCGTCATGTCCAAACTCGCATGAGTCCGGTTCATGCTCACAGCAGCTTTTAAATTGAACGATGCGGATTGCACCCTTTGGTTAAGGAGCTGCATCTGGATACTTTTTTGGCGGGCCAGCAATATACTGGTTTCCAGATCGAGGCGATATATTTCCTGGGCCGGTGAAACAAGTACTGATCCGATAGCCGCCAGGCA
>CAIXKO010000227.1 GCA_903919925.1 uncultured Bacteroidota bacterium
CGGGTGGGTAGGTTAAAAGTTGCCGGAATAGCCGTGAGGTTTATCGGGGTTTTGCTGGTACTGGTGGGGAAGGATCTATCGCTGGAGGCTTCACCAAAAGGAGTGTCACTCATGTTTTTGGCCGTTTTGTCCGCTGTTTTTTATAGTTTGATCATTTCAAAACTTGCTACAAAATACAAACCGCTCACCATCGTTCAGATTCAAAGTATTTTAGGCGCCATTTTGTTTTTTCCGATATTCCTTTTTACCGATTTAAAGCCTACGCTGCACATGGATCTGACCTGGGATGCTGCGCTCCCGGTGATATTTCTTGGAATCTTTCCTTCATCGATATCCTTTATATTCTTTACCACAGCAGTTCGTGAAATCGGGATCACCCGGGCAAATGTATTTACCAATTTCATCCCGGTTTTTACTGCGTTGATCTCCTGGTATTATTTGAATGAGTCATTTACCGGGACCAAGTTGCTGGGTATTCCAGTTGTTTTAGCCGGGTTGATGCTGGCCCAGTTTTCGTGGAAAAAAAAGAGTCTCCTTCAGGGTTGAAGATACCAGACACGCAGGTTTTTTCGTTTACCATTTTATTTTGCTATTTTTCCGAACGATGAAAAGGTTAATCCTGATATCCTTATTAGCGGTTTCACTGTTTTTTCCATTGCGGATTTTCGCACAGATCGGAGGTACAACAGTTTACCAGCTATTAAACCTGCCACCCACGGCCCGGTCCGCTGCGTTGGGGGGGTGGGTTCCGGGTGCATGGGATAACGATCCGGCGCTGGTTTATCATAATCCGGCACTCGCAAACCCCAAAATGAACAACCAGCTAAGTCTGAATTACTCAAATTATCTGGCGGATATCAAATACGGTTATCTGGCTTTTGCTCACGATTTTGGCAAATGGGGAACTCCGGTTATCGGGTTGCAGTATATTAATTATGGAACCTTTATCGAGGCAAATGAATTCGGTGATATCCTCGGTAACTTTTCGGCTGCCGAGTATTCTCTCAACCTGAGTTATGGATATTCACCCGACAGTTTGTTTTCGGTTGGCTTTACGATCCGGCCAATTTATTCTGTACTAGAGAGATATACCTCCTGGGGAATCGGTACCGATTTTGGATTTCTTTACCACTCTGCTAATAATCGATTTGCATTTTCCGCGGCAGCACGAAATTTCGGATCTCAATTAACCACTTATTCAACTCCTGAGCGTGAAAAGCTACCGTTTGAGATTCTTGCCGGGATCAATTTTAAGTTGAAATACGCGCCGTTTCGTTTGCATTTAACCGCCCGCAACCTTCAGCAATATAATTTGAGGCCGGTATCCGCCGCCTTGCCTGATGATGCAAGTCTGCTGAAAAAATCGGGGCAGAACGTTTTATTAGCGCTGGACCATGTTGTGGCTGCAGTAGAATTTGTTCCCGGAGATCTGATATCCATTCGGATAGGTTATAATTTTCTGCGGCGTACCGAACTTCGGATGGCTGATTTTGGCGGTGCATCGGGATTTTCATTCGGTGCGGGCCTGAATTTTGGGAAAATCACCATCGACTATGCGCTCTCGAGTTATCATGTGAGCGGGCTCACTCATTCCCTTTCCCTGCATGCAAATCTTAATGGAAAAGGCAATAAATCGCCAGCTCCGGCTATACATTAATCTATGAGTATAATTATCGCCATCGACGGGCACTCATCCTGTGGTAAAAGTACTGTAGCCAGGGAAGTTGCCAAAAAACTGGGTTATACCTTTATTGACAGTGGCGCCATGTATCGGGCAGTTACTTTATATTGTCTGCGTAACAACCTGGCACCTGGCTGGGTGATTGATGAGGAAAAGCTGGGTTTACACCTCCACAGGATTCATATCGAATTTGTGTTTAATCAAACTTTGCAAAAGAATTTGACTTTTTTGAACGGGGAAAATGTAGACGAAGAGATTCGGCGGCCCGAGGTGGCCAACCTGGTTAGCCCGGTAAGTGTAATTGGCTCTGTCAGGGATGCTATGGTTGCCCAGCAACGCGCCATGGGCAAAAAAAGAGAAATAGTAATGGATGGCCGTGATATCGGAACGGTGGTTTTTCCGGATGCCGAACTCAAGATTTTCATGACTGCTTCTCCTCAAATCAGGGCCCAGCGCCGATATGATGAATTGATTGCTAAAGGGTTACAAACTAGCATTGAGGATGTTTTGAGAAATTTGCAAGAACGCGACCGCATAGATTCAACCCGCGAGATCAGTCCGCTCCGCCAGGCACCCGATGCCATTGTATTGGATAATTCCAGCATGACCCGGGAGGAACAATTGGAATTTGTTTTACGGCTTGCAAACGAACGATTGCAATAAAAACATTGGTTGAAATAATTCCTTATCTTTGCGGCGTTTTTCGTTTTATGGATAAGTTTTTATAACTACTTGTATGTCAATGATTAAGAAAGTTGGGGTTTTAACCTCCGGAGGAGATGCCCCAGGAATGAACGCTGCAATCCGCGCAGTGGTGCGTGCTGCCATCCATAACAATCTCGAAGTGGTAGGAATACGCAGAGGATATAAAGGAATGATCGATGGCGATTTTATCCCTTTGGTATCCAAGGATGTGAGTAATATTATTCAACGAGGTGGAACCATTCTGGGTACCGCCCGAAGTGAGGAATTCCGAACGGTTGAAGGTCGGCGTAAAGCTTATGGAAACCTGGTTGGAGCCAATATCAATGCTTGTATTGTAATTGGCGGAGATGGTAGTTTTCAGGGAGCTGGAATTTTCAGCAAGGAATATGACATTCCTTTTGTTGGAGTACCTGGAACCATTGATAATGACCTGTATGGCACCGATTACACCATCGGATATGATACCGCACTGAACACGGTGGTTGAAGCGGTGGACCGTATCAGGGATACAGCCAGTGCTCACGACCGGATGTTTTTTATTGAAGTGATGGGTCGTGGTGCCGGTTTTATAGCCTTGCATTCCGGAATTGCCTGTGGTGCTGAAGCTATTCTGATTCCTGAAGTGGATGGTCAGGAGGAAGCTTTGCACGAGTATCTGAAGAGCCAGGGAAACAAATCGAGCAATATTATTTTGGTAGCTGAAGGGAACAATGTGGGTGGTGCTGAGCAGATTGCCAATCAAATCATGGTAAAATATCCTGAGTATGATGTCCGCGTGAATGTGCTCGGTCACATGCAGCGCGGGGGTTCACCATCGGCTTTCGACAGGTTCCTGGCCAGCCGCCTGGGTGTTGCCTCAATCGATGCACTCATTGATAACCAGCGGAGTATCATGGTGGGTTTTGTCAACCACGATATTGTTCACGTTCCTTTCAATAAAACCATCAACGCCAGCAAGAACCTGAATAAGATTCTTTTGGATGTGGCCGATATTCTGGCACATTAGCTTTTTCCCGGACATAAAAATGATAAAATGCCCCGGGAAACCTATGCAGATGTGATGTTGCCTCTGGCCCTGCCAGAAACGCTCACCTACCGGCTTCCGCCTGAGTTTTGCGAGGCTGCTCAGCCCGGGAAAAGGGTACAGGTTCATCTGGGAAAGAACAAAATTATTTCGGGACTGATCTGGCGTATTCATGATACCGCGCCTTCATTTGAGGCGCGCGATATCATTAGTATCACGGATGAGTACCCGATACTGGACAGCCATCAGTTTACTTTATGGGAGTGGATAGCGGGATATTACCTTTGCACCCCCGGAGAGGTAATGAAAGCTGCACTTCCCGCCTTTCTCAAAGTTGATCACCGCGATCCCAAACGCATTCGTAAGCAGCAGCAGGTAACCGATAACCAATCACCATCGGCTCTGGTGCCGCTGAGCCAGGCCCAACAGCAGATATTTCAAAATATAGTATCAGGATTTTCGGTTACTCCGGTACACCTGCTTCACGGTATTACTTCAAGTGGTAAAACTGAGATATATATCCATCTGATTCATCAGCAATTAGAGCAAAACAGGCAAGTTCTTTACCTGTTGCCTGAAATTGCTTTGACTACTCAGATTATTGTGCGCATGCAAAATGTGTTTGGTAACCGGGTATTGGTTTATCATTCCCGGTTTACCCAGGTTCGGCGGCTGAAAGTTTGGAGCCAGATATTGGCCGGACCCGATGGAAGCGGGCAACTGATACTCGGGGTACGTTCATCGGTGTTTCTGCCATTTCGCGATATCAGCCTGATTATCATAGATGAAGAGCACGAGCAATCCTATAAGCAGCAAGATCCTGCTCCCCGCTATAATGCCCGTGATGTTGCCATTATTCTCGGCAGTATTTATAAAGCACCTGTTTTGATGGGATCAGCCACTCCATCAGTTGAATCCTATCAGCAGGCTCATCAGGGAAAGTATCAGCTGCATGAGCTCAATGAACGGTTTGGTGGCATTGGCAGGCCGGAGATTTTTTTAGCCGACTCACGCGATGCACGCAAGCGAAAAAAAATGCAGGGACCATTTACTCCATTAATGCTCAGGGCTATAGATGAAACTCTCGTAAAAAAGGAGCAGGCAATCTTATTCCAGAACCGGCGTGGGTATAGTCCATATATAGAGTGCCAGGAGTGCAAATGGATACCCAAATGCCAGTATTGCGATGTCAGTTTAACATTGCATCGATCAGAAAGCAAGTTGGAGTGTCACTATTGCGGCTATGCCGAGCGGGTTCCTAACCGATGTCCATCGTGCAGTTCAACAGGACTTTCCACGCGTGGTACCGGCACCGAGCGTATAGAGGAAGATCTTCAGCTGCTGTTTCCTGATGCCCGGCTGGCCCGTCTGGATCTCGACAGCACACGGTCTTCTTCCGCTTTCAGCCGCATCATCACAGATTTTGAATTGGGGAATACGGATATTTTGATTGGTACCCAAATGGTTTCCAAAGGATTGGATTTCAGTAAGGTTAGTTTAGTGGGCATACTGGATGCCGATCAGTTGCTGAATTACCCGGATTTCAGATCATACGAAAGGAGTTTTCAACTCATGACCCAGGTAAGCGGAAGGGCCGGTCGCCGCGATACTCAAGGGATGGTTGTTATCCAGTGTTCCGATCCTTCGCATCCTGTTATTCAGCAGGTTATGGACAATAATCTGGTTGCCTATTATCAAAATGAACTCAAGGAGCGACATCAATTCGGGTATCCACCTTTTACCCGCCTCATCCGGTTAAATATCAAGCATGCTGATCTTAAAGTGGTGAATGAAGCGGCAATAGATCTGGCCTATCAGCTCAAACAAGCGCTGCCCGGTAAAGTTATGGGCCCCCAGTCGCCGGTGGTTAGCCGCATACAAGGAAAGCATATTCAGAATATTCTGATCAAGCTCGAAAGAAATCCGGAACTGCTTATCCGGAAAAAGGCCATAGCTTTGCTGATCAAAAATTTTATCGAAAAAAGGACCTACAGCAGCCTGGTGATTCAAGCCGATGTAGATCCGCTGTAAATAGTATCACACTGAAAAACAACAATCATGTATTGGAATAATGGAAAATTGATCCCTCAGGAATTTCTTGAAAACCCTGATCCTACTCTCGTTCCGATGGTTTATGAAGTGTTTAGGGTATTAAAACACAAACCGCTTTTTCTCGATGAGCATCTTAAACGGATGTTCCGATCGATAGAATTGCTTGGGTTCGACAAGCCGTACACTCGCGTTCAGATGGAAAAGCACCTTTTTGAATTGCTCGATACAGAGCCCGAAAGAATTGGTAATATCAAGATACGCCTGAGCTGGTGGCCCGAGCCGATTCTGGAAATCGGGTATATACCGCACACTTATCCCACGGCAAAGGAGCAATCGGACGGTGTTGCAGTGGCCACTTTTCATGCCATCCGGAATACTCCCAACATTAAGTTGTGGAATGCCGCTTTGCGCGCCCGTACCAATCAGGCGCTAAAGGACCTGGATGTATTTGAAGTTTTGCTGGTTAATGAGGCTGGTAACATCACGGAAGGCGGCCGCACCAATCATTTTTATGTTAAGGATTCCGTGCTTTATACCGCACCGTTGGAATCGGTTTTACCCGGGATCACCCGCCAAAAAGTGATGGATGCAGCTGAAATTCTGAATATCAGGTTAATAGAAAAATATTTGCATGAAAGTGAAGTGGGTTCGGTAGATGAGATGTTTACCTCCGGAACCTCGGCTGGTGTGCAACCCATTGCTATGGTCAACGGTTTACCATTACCGGAAGATAAATCGATCACTATGTTCATACAACATGCTTATAATAAAATGGTTGAAAATGAAATAGGGCCCAATAATTATGGATGGTAGAATATATACGCAAAAGGATTTCGATCGGATTATCAACCGTGTTGGTACCGAAAGTATCAAATGGGATGGCAGGGAAAGGGTTTTTGGAAAGGCCGATGTGATACCGCTGTGGGTGGCCGATATGGATTTTGAAACCCCTGAGTTTATACGAAAGCGGATTGCCTTGCGGCTGGAGCATCCAATTCTGGGCTATACTTACCGGGGAAGTGCGTTTGCCGGATCATTTGCCGGATGGGTCAGGCGCCGCCTCAACTGGGAAATTGACCCTTCCTGGGTTACGTTTATGCCCGGTGTGGTGGCGGCAGTTTCAGTTGCAGTTCTTGCCTATACTTTGCCCGATGATGAAGTGATTATACAACCACCGGTTTATCATCCGTTCTACTTTTGTGTGGAAGGTCACGGGCGGAAACTGATCCTTAATCACTTGATTCATAGAGATGGGCGATTCACTTTCGACCTGGATTTGCTCAGGAGTCAGATTACGCCAAGAACCCGTATGCTGATATTATCCAGCCCTCATAATCCCGGCGGAACCGTTTGGACCCCAGAGGAGTTATCGGGATTGGTGGCAGTATGCAAAGAACATGATATCCGGATTGTTTCCGATGAAATTCATTCCGATCTTGTTTTCACACCCAACATTCACACCCCGCTATTAAAGGTAGCCGAAGGGTTTGAGCACCGGATATTGGTAACGATGGCTCCTTCAAAAACTTTCAATCTGGCAGCCATGAGTACCTCGATTGTAGTGATACCGGATAAAGGGGAACGTAAAAAATATGAGGATCTCGTTCACACGCTTCATATCGGAATGGGAAATGTTTTTGGGATTGAGGCTTTGCAGGCGGCTTATGAAGAGGGTGATCAGTGGCTGGATCAGCTATTGGTTTACCTGAAAGGCAACCGTGAGTTTATTTTCGATTTTCTCCGGTCGGAGTTGCCGGAGGTGGAAATGATGGTGCCGGAAGCAACTTATATGACCTGGCTCGATTTCAGCAAATATGGCATGGCGCAGAAAGAATTAAACCAGTTTTTGATTGAAAAAGCCGGTTTGGGCCTCAATAATGGCGTCCAGTTTGGGGAGGGTGGTAATGGGTTTATGCGTTTGAATTTCGGTTGCCCGCGGAGCATTCTGGAGCAGGCGATGAAGCAATTAAGCGTTGCCTTAAAAGGATAGAGCGAAGATAGCCCAAGGGCAAAAGGGCAAGAGGGCAGGAAGGCAAGTTTAAAGGGTGAAGCGATCAAAACTGAATCATAGCCCTGAAAGGGCGCAATATAATAGCGATGGGTGCAGCCCATCGACTCGCCTATTGAACATCGTCATTTAATTAAACATGGAGAAAATATTGATTTCAGGTGGATCGGGTCTCGTTGGAAAGGCACTCATTCCGGTGCTCCGGGCTGCCGGGCATGAGGCTGCAGCATTGAGCCGCCCCTATGCTCAGGATGCCCTTGACGGGGCCACCACGATCATCAACCTTGCCGGTGAAAATCTTTCGGCCCGAAGATGGACCTTGCAGCAAAAACGGAAAATCATTACCAGCCGGGTAAACACGCTCAATTCCCTGCATGAGTTACTGCTCAGCCGCCCGCATACCGTTAAAACATTGATATCAGCTTCAGCCGTAGGTTATTACGGGTCAGTTACTTCGTATCAGGTTTATAAGGAAGATGATCCGCCCGGCAATGACTTCCTTTCATCGGTTTGCCGGAAGTGGGAATCA
>CAIXKO010000228.1 GCA_903919925.1 uncultured Bacteroidota bacterium
GGTCCCGGCAACGAAGCCATCTGGTCCCATTTGCTTCCAACGGTAACCAGCTCCCGGTTATAATGGTGCATGAGCCGGTTGATTTCATTTTCCGCCTCCTGCGCTTTTGCGGCATAGGTGGCTGCACTTTCCCGGTTTTGCACTCCGTAGGCATTGCTTTTCTGCGCATTCAGGATTCTCTTGTTCTGGAGGGCCGTACCCTTGACATTATACACGACCGTCTCGAAAAAAGCGTCCTTCTGCTCGAGGGGTAGCGATTCGTAAACTTGGTCCACCTGTCTGACCAACCTGTCATACGCCTCCAGCCTGCTCCGGGCCTCATCATCATAATCGGTTGTACTGAACCAGTCCCAGCTCAGCTTATTTTCCTTCCGGCTCCACATGACCATGTTCTCGGGCCGTCGGGCATATCCAAGTTCATAGTGTTTGCTCATGATATCAGCGATGGTGGAGGCATGCTCCGGGCCAAATTCGCGTGTAGCCCACTGGGTGACGAACTGACCTGAGTTCTGATGGTCCCAAACGGAAATATCCCAGGCCATCTGCATGAAATATTCGATATTGATTTCCGCCGGCTTGATATCGCCCACATTGACCACCCAGAGTTTATCTGCACCGTGATCATATGCCTTTTTCATCTCCAGCCAGGTGAGGGCCAGCGGTGTGGTGCAGGTCCAGGTATAGGAGTTGGTGGCACCATTGATCCACTGAAAGTGGTAATAAATGCCCGATCCGCCCGGACGTTTCCTTTCCTTCGGGTTGGGAAGTTGTCTGATGTTGCCAAAATTATCATCCGGCCAGCAGATAATCACATCATCAGGCACCCTGAGCCCTTGATTATATAAACCCAGCACCTCTGTGTACGGTATCAGTACCTGGGGCACTTTTGACACATCCTTGTTCACCCATTTACGCAGAATGCTCCGCTGATCAGCAAAAATCCGCTCCAGAACCGGCACCGTGATTTCCCTCCCCGCTTCATCAGTCTGCCCCCTTTTTCCGATGGTGTACATATTTTCAAAGCGGCCGTTGGTTTTTACCCGGTCCTCCCAGTATTTGTAAATGTGATCCCGGTTTTTGAGATAATCCCAAGGTTCTCCCGGATATTCCACGTCCCATTCGGCTCCATCGATCGTATTCCTGAGCATCGGTTCGATATGGGAGGAGCCCATGACGATGCCGTATTCATCTGCCACCACTTTATTCGATTCATAATAGTTGAATGGCCGGGTCTGCTGCTGCATGCCTGGCTAGACCAGGTTGGCCTTCAGTCTCAAAAGAAGTTCAAAAACCTTGCGGTAGGTAGTGGGTCCAAGCCCCAAGCCCTCCTCCGGAGCCAAAGTATACTGCGCCCAGGGCCTGAGCCCGTACATCTCGTCGTTGATGAAAATACCGCGATATTTTACCGATGGGGATTTAAGAATGTATGTTCCGGCCTTTACCGACAATTCCGTGCTCTTCCTGGGCGGCACATCGGCAAAATAGTACCAGGGTGAAACACCGATCTGTTTCGACAATTCGAAGATGCCATAGGCCGTTCCCCTCCGGTCGCTTCCGGCAATAACCAGAGCCTTTCCGATTCCGGGCAATGGATGGTCGACCGTTTGGGTAAGGCAGCTTTCCCATTGGCCTTCTACGCCAGACACATCGATCTTTCCTGATGAAATCAACTTTTTAATAAGTTTGCTCCGTTCAATGGAGCCGATGATTACACAGTATGGAACCGGCTTGGTTTCATTGGTGATCAGCGATGGCTTATAGCTGGTAACACGCTCCACATCATCCCGGAATAATCCTGCACAAAGCTTCACGGTCGCGTAATCCTGTTCATCGATCAGGATAATGGCATGATTTTGCCTGGTTACCAGTTGAAAATCCTGTGCAGCAGGGTTTACGGTAATAATTCTTGCCGGAAATGCGGTTGACTGGGCCAGTCCTGGGTGCATAGATATTGCACTCATCGAAAGGATAATCAGCAGGATGGTTTTCATTGGATCAGCCATTGTAACCGCATATTCTAATTCCCGTCAGAAACCACAATGACCTCTGCGTATTTGTTGAGATCGGCTTTGAGAATCCTGGCAGTCGACAGATCGATGGTCATGACTCCTCCGGTTAACTGGTAATTCAGGGGTTTCTTTTCCGGATCACCAAGCAGGTATACCTTTTTCACTTTATTCAGCCATTTCCCGGCAATCAGTTCCATGTTGCCGATCTGCACTTTCTGGTCGTTCCAGTCCAGCACATGAACAAAAAGGCGGTGAGGTTTTATAGTCAACAATACATTTTCAGGAGGAATCATCGGCAATCCATCGGCCCCATAGATGCTTTCGCCGTACTTACTGAGCCAGGTGCCCATTTCCTGCAGGATATTCACGGCTTCGGGAATGATCACTCCCAGTCCATCGGGTCCGACGTTTAATAAATAGTTGCCCCCTTTACTGACCATCTCAATCAGGTTCTTTATGGCCTTTTTGGGACTGATTAAAGTATCATGAACGGAGTAGGCATAGGAGAAGCCTAACGTACCTGGATTTTCCCAGCCGCCAGCCTGATATCCGTTGGGTGTTTCGTTGTCGCCTTTCGAGGCATAGTCACCGTCAGTGTTGCCGACAAAATTGCTGATCCGGCTATTTATTAAGCAGTTGGGCCGGATTGTATGAATGATCGAA
>CAIXKO010000229.1 GCA_903919925.1 uncultured Bacteroidota bacterium
AGCTGCTTGCCCTGCCTCCACATCGGATTAAACGGTCCCAGATGGGTGCCCGCGTAAAACAGCCAGCCGGGCCATCGGGCATGTGACGGAGAATAAGTGATGCCGTGAAACATGGTGTGATTTACCCCTGCAACAAGGTCATAATCGATCTTCTCTTTCACCAGCTCCAGTGGTGTTTCCAGAATCGGCCCCATGCAGGTGAGAGTTTCCGATGATATCAGCGGCTTTCCCAACAGGTGGGCAACCGATGCGGGAATCTTGCAGCGCCGAAAAAAATGATCGGTGGCATAATCCCCTTTACTAATGAACCAATCGCGGGGGCCCCCCATATCTGCTTGTGGAATATCGTAGAGCGCATTGATATCCAGCTCATTGCCGGGCTCACCATGTACTTCACCCGTAATCCGGCCACCTTGTGATGCAGCCCATTGGCTGAAAGTGGCGGTAAAGGCATCAACCAGGAGGTCGGATACGGTTTGTCGATAATCGCAGGCAACACGTGCTACCCGGTCGTCAGTATCCTGGCCCATGAATGCTGGCAAATGATCGCGCAAATCGTAACCCCGGCGCTTTGCGAATTCATCAAGCAGCCCTGGAGTCCAGTTCAAATCGATTTCCCATGAATCATTATTATAGGCTCTCGGTAAATCTTTCGGTTTTAGCCCATCGAATACCTGGCTAAACCGGTTGAGATAGTGATTCACCGCATTAGCCGCAAGATGGTCCACAACCGGTCCCTTCCCGTCAGGGGTTGGCATACGCACACCTGAAGTGCCTCTGCGGGTGAGCACTGCGTAATATTTGCCTGCCAGCGATTTTGTCGTCAGGTAGTTCAAACCCGATGCACGGACCTCTTTTGTCAGGTCAATAACCTGCCCGCCGGCAGTGATGACAACCAGTGCATCAAGATTCCTGAGATCCTTGTCCGTCAGCGGAGTTAATTTGTTTTCGTTCTGCCCGGTCACGCTCCATTGTCTGACATCCACTTTTGCGCACGATTCATCCAATGGGACCCAAGGTCCACCAAACGCCCAACCGGGTACCGGCGACATATCGACATCCATACCCAGCCGCCTTGCTTCGCTTACCGCATGCACCACAGCATCGCGCCACTCAGGCGAGAGGTATCCAAGCTTGCGTGATTCACTATCCTTAACATCCAGCAGACAAACTATGGTAACCCCACCAATTCCACTCTTTTGCAGTGCTTCGAGGTTGGCAGAAATATCCTCATTCGATACGGCACAACCGTGCCACCACCACCAGGTCCAGGGTTTTGTTTCAGCACGTTCAATTGCTGGCCAGCTCAGCCCCTGAGCCCGTAAAGTCGGCGGTGCCACACACAGCAACCCGTATAATGTGATAAATAAAAGAATTTGCAGGGTCCTTTTCATATTCATTCTCTCCGGCACTGTCCGCCGAAATTTTCAGGCACAATCCTGGCTTAATACTTAATTTCCAAGTCCAACTGCCTTCCTTCTTCCAGGGCTTTTTTGTCCATTGTAGTACCAACAGCAATTCCAATCGACATTCCAATTGGCAATCCCATTCCCATAAATGCCATATTCCCAAACAGAGCACCAAAAACAACACCCATCGGAACACCAAATACAGCCATCCCAATCGCCAACCAAGTGGTACGATAATAGTTTTTTGGCACCAGCTTAAGATCTTTCTCCAGCAATCTGATTATTCCAGTTTGTTTCTTTGTCATAACTCTAATATAGCCGACACCTGAATCCGACAGGGATTTCAATTCCTCAATTTCTTTATTGATTGATATCACAATTCTATCAGGTAATTCTCTTTTTCTCAACTCACTTAAAAGCTTTTCAAATTGAAGGTTCTTTCCTTTATGCCTGGCATTTTCACCGATTACCGGACCTTGGTTTAGCTCGTTTATTTTCATTGTTCTGGTTTAGAATAGTTTAATTACCCGATATTCCAATTCGTATTCATTCATTACTAATCCGTTACCTCATTCAATTCTTTATATCGATCAGCTTCATCCCTATCGGGCTGAATTTGCTTAAAAACAGTCACTTTTCTGATCTTCGACCCTTCTTTTTCAGGTATTGCATTTTGCTTGCCCTTCCAACCATTGCTAACCTTGTTTTAATGATGCATCGATGATTTCCTTCAGAACAACCAAATCAATTTCCTCCAACTTATTTATGTATAGGCAACCAACACCAGTCTTGTGTTTGCCCAGCCGTTCAAGAGCTGCGGCGTGGTCCTGAATAACGCCAAGGTACAACGATAGATTCGCTTTACGGGGAGAGAAACCTATCCGGAGCCAATTAACTTGACGGCCAGTGGCGGGGCTGGTGAAAATTATATTACCAAATCCAATTAATGAGCTGCTCCATAATACGGGCTCTTCCCCGGTAGCGGTTTTCATCATCTCTAAAAGCACAAAACTGTCGTTACGCTTTTGTTCATCGGGAATACTGTTGATAAAATCCGCTACGCTTGCGGCGGTTGGCTTTGTTTTAATTTCAACCAGCTTTGTTTTTTTTTCAGTCATAGGATGTTTTTATTTGTTTAACATTGTTAAAAAAAAGGCCCGTAAACCCTCAAACCAGCCTGAAATAGTAGTCGTTATCAGCCAAAGTTTTACTAATTCCAATTCGTCACTAATTCAATAAATTCCTTTCTGTATCCATTGGGGTCAAAAGTTATCGCATCTTTACCCAAATTCAATAACATTTGTTTTGTGAGTGTCCCCTTAAATTCCGACTGTTTCATCATTAAACCGAGACCTGCCACTGATACTGCAAACCTCATATTTTCGCTGGAAGAATTTAATTCTTTTGGAACCATACTAACATCGTGAGTGATTAACCGACTTTGGGCTTCCTCAGGTTTTTTATACCTGAAATCAAATTGAGCATATTTCTCCTTGTTCAGTACATCCAGCAAAACAACCTCATATAAAGCTGTAATGGTCTGTGATGCCCCAATCTCACCTGCATCAGTTGAATCGTTCGCAAAATCTTCAGTGTTCAACTTTCGGTTTTCGTATCCTATCAACCGGTATGATTCTACCATGTTTTGATTGAAAGTAACTTGAATTTTGGAATCTTTAGCTACCGTATAAAACTTAGATATTTCTTGAGTAAATACTTTCTGAAGCTGTTTTGCATTATCTACATATTCATAATTTCCATTTCCCTTATTTGCAATTTGCTCCATCATATTGTCATTAAGGTTTCCTTCGCCAACCCCAAGAACAGTTAAGTAAATACCACTTTCACGTTTTTCTTCAATTATTTTAACTAAATCATCTGTTGAAGATGGACCAACATTAAAATCGCCATCAGTACCTAAGATTACCCGATTGTTACCGTTTGCAATAAAATTCTTTTGTGCTATTTCATAAGCAGTTGTAATACCAGCAGCACCAGCCGTGGAACCACTTGCACCCAATTTATCGATGGCCGATTTGATTTTGTCTCTTTCGTCTCCGTAGGTTGATTCCAATAAAACGCCAGCCTGACCAGCATATGTTACAATTGCAATCCTGTCCTGGTCTCTCAAATTATCAATAAGAGTTTTAAACCCGGTTTTCAAAATTCCCAATTTATCAGGTGAATTCATTGACCCTGAAACATCAATCAATAAAACATAGTTTGAATTTGGCAATTCACTTATAGGTATCGTCATTCCCTTCATTCCCAGTCGAATCAGGTAATGTTCTGTATTCCATGTACATTTAGAAATCTCAGATTCCAAAGAAACATTCTCCCCCGATACAGGTTCTTTATAATCAAAGGTAAAATAATTGATATATTCTTCAATTCTGACAGAAGCTTTTGGAGGTGTTTGCCCTAAATAAAGGAACCTTCTCATATTTGCATAGGAACCCCCATCAGCATCAACAGAAAAGGTGGAAATTGGCTGGTCCGATACCTTCATAAATGGATTCTCCTCATAATCTTTATATTTTTCATCATAAGTATCAGGGAGTGATTCAATATCTCCGCCACTGAATGCATTGTCCTTATTGCAGCTGATAAGCGATACCAAAAGGAGGCAAAGAATAATAAGGCTAAGTTTTGTTTTCATGGGATTAATATTTTGTTTTCTATATTAAAGTTTCTACGTTGCACCTGACACAACTTCCGGCTTGTTGCCGAAGTTATTCCAGATACTCAATCCCCTGCTGGGCCAGTAGTTGGGTAAGAGGAATTTCGATATCCTTTTTAATCAGTTTCATTAAAACTCAGTCATATATTGGACATTAAAAATACTAAAAAAACAGATTGTGTCAACCATTGAGAATTTCATAAGTACATAAAAGCATCCGAGCTCTTTTTTGCTTACCTGAACGAGTTCGGAATAGGCAGCACTGTCCGCATGATCCGTGCATAAAAGTTCCCGGGGTTCCCCTTCATCGCGTCTGTTTTTCAGCTCCAGGTTGCGCCGGTTGGCCGATAGAGATTTAAGCATATATATATTTTTGAGCCTGTGTGACCATTATAAATTCTATTGACAAATAAAATAATATGATTGTCCGTAATGATTAACCTAAATTATCCAACAAAATGATACACATGCTATTAACAGTCTTCCAAATAGTTTTCCCCCAAAGTACCGTCTATTGAGCCGGTAGGTAAATTCATCCAGGTAATTTTGTAAATAAG
>CAIXKO010000230.1 GCA_903919925.1 uncultured Bacteroidota bacterium
CGTACCATCAGAGGGCACAGGTCCTGGCTCCGGGGGTGCACCATAACCCTACTGGGCATATAGTGCCGGAGGCACGGCCGATATGGTACCCCGTGGGCTTTAGCCCCGGGCTGGGCCTGCTCCGAGGGAAGGGGCTGGCTCCGTAGGGCCTGCTCCGCATCAGGGGCCTGCGTCGAGGGAAGGGGCTGGCTCCGAGGGGCCTGCTCCGCATCAGGAGCCTGCTCCGAGGGAAGCGGCTGGCTCCCAGGGATCGACCCAGTCGCCTACATCGGGAAAAAATACATCAGCATATCACCCAGCAACGCACGCCAATTGCCCCACGAGTGACCTTCATTAACCTCGCGATAAACAAAATCGACCTTGTTAGCCTCCAAAATGGCTTTCATCTCAAGAGCTTGCTTTTGTGTATCAGAAATCACACCAGTAGTCATATAAATCCGAAAAGGAAACCAATCAAGCTTGCCAAACCGATCAAGAACCGTTTTGTTGAAAGCTGGGGAATTTATCCCCAGTAAATGAAAATCACTTGTTCGCACCGCTCCAAACCAAGCTGAATTCATGCCTCCAAGTGAGGTACCCAATATCATGCGATCATCAGGACATGCATGAGTTTTATATGATTTATCGATAAACGGCACCAATTCATCTCCCACAAAATCTGCAAACTTCTGATTGCAAATATACTCCTGCATCCTGCGATTATTCTGATTATTACCCGGTTCACGAGGGTCAATAAATACAGCAATCACCGGCTTGATTTCCCCTGCATAAATAAGATTATCAAGCACATTCAGCATGGCTCCTTTCTCAGCATCTACATATTCATGTCCGTCAGTAACATATATGACCGGCAGACTTTCATTAACAGCATAAGTATACGGCGTATATACCTTGTAATTAACCAGATAACCAAGTTTATCACTTTTAATACTAAAATTATCGGACAAGTCGCCACGCGTAACTCCTGGTGCCATTTCAGTTTCATCCGGAAAATTCCAGGAAGGCATACGCAATTCGGAGTTTGGCCCCATTCCACTCATCTGTTGCCAAGGGTTATCGGGATCCAGAATCCATTTGTCGTCCACAACAATTTTATAGTCCAGCCGGGCATCGGAAGGGAACTTATGGACCGCCATCCAGATATCTGACAATCCTGCTCTTACCCCGGAATAGCCTGGTTGACCTGGTTTCCACCCACTAAAATCACCCGCCCAGGAAACTGATTTTGCTTCACCCCGATACAGAAAAGCTACTGAATCACCCAGGCGGAAAGGAATTTGATTGTCACCTTTCAGCTGGTCCCACAATACTTCTATTTGTCCGTTCCTATCCGCTGCATCTGGCACTAAGCCGATTTGATTGACTGCCTTGCGGAAGTCTGCAAAACTTTTAAACGGGTATCCTGCGGTCTGACCAATCAAAGGAACAGGCAAACCACTCACAAAAACCATCAACAAACCAAGGAGTAACTTGGCCTGTTTCCCCAACCGGTTGTTTTCTTTTTCCATAACGGCATCTAATATTAATGAGAAAGTCTACTTTTTACTTGCTTTCGCTTTAGGATTAAACTCCAAAGCCAGGTCGATCCAATATTCAAGATCCTCATCCATATCGATATGAGCCGGATCGATCACAATAAATCCCTTCATCGATTTTCCCGTAAAATCCATCGGTCGGGCACCAGGGCGCTGGAGTTCCTGCTCATTCTTTTCCGGATCGATTCTCACCATCAGGTCCTGCTTGAGCACCCCTGCACACATTTTGTCATTAACCAGAAAACAGACCCCGCCAAACATCTTTTTAGCGAAAAATGGCACCCTTTTTTCCTGGTAAACCCGCTGAACCCGTTCAGCCAAAAACTCATCGTATGCCATTATTGTTCAGTTTTAATTTCACTATCATCCACCCTTTTTACTGGTCCTGATAAATTTCCAAATTCATTAAAATAGATTTTTACCAGTACAACAAATAAGGTAATTGTTAAGGGCCCAAATATCAAACCAATCAGTCCAAACAGTTTTGTACCCAGAATGACTCCAAGTATGGTAATGATTGGATGTACGTTGGCCAATTTCTTTTGCAGCATAAAACGGGCTACATTATCGACCGACGCCACGAGGATAAAACACCAGAGAGCCAAGCCGATCCCTGCGGCTACCGATTCTGTTGCCAGGGTGAAGAATACTACCGGCAAATAAACCAGGAGGGCGCCCACAATGGGAATCATGGACGAAATTGCGGTTAAAACACCTAACAGCAGCGACTCATGCACTCCAAAAATCATATAGCCGATAAAAGCTACCGTTCCTTGTAAAAATGCCACTGTTGGAATAGTTATGGCATTGCTCCGCACCATTCTGGTAACTTCATTCAGCACTTTGACTTTGTTTTCCTGATTGAACGGTAGGTTCCGTTTGAGAAAAATCTCCAATCGGCGACCATTCACCATAATGAAAAACAGGAAAGTATACATGAAAATCAGTATCGCTACCTGGCGCAGGGTTCCGCTCAGAATATCCTGTGCAAACGCAGTTAACTTTCCGCTCATTTTCATCAGGGTTTCCTGTGTGAGCACCGCTAATCCGAGTTCCTCATTCAAATATGTATTGATCTGCTTGAATATATCGGTAAAGAACTCAGGGGTAGTCAGCAAAGGTTCAACCTTGATAATCAATAACTTAATAATGAACCATAACGGTACAACTAATATCACTACCGTTGAAAGCATCAGCAAAAGTGCCGCAACCCAGTCCTTCATGTTCCTTTTTTTAATCAGCCAGAACATGGGATCTTTTAACAAAATATATAGCGCAATCGCGCCCAGGAGCGAGGGGAACAAAAAACTCAGCTCCTTCCATAGTACCCAGGCGAGCAACAGTATTACCCCAATCAGGATAAACTGGTAAATTTTTGACGGATGGATAGTGTTGTTCATTTAAGTTCTGTTTTAGACAAAGATAATACGAAGATTGGTTTGGGAAATAAAGTACCACCGCCCACCTCAGGTTTCGTCAAGTCAGTTTAATTTTTGACTTTCCGCAAAAAACCTATCTTTGATCATTAACTTTTACCCCATGAAACTCCATCCTTCCTCCCGGTTCTTCCCATTCTTCACGCTCTTCACGTTATTCCCGTTCTTATCGTTCTCCAGGACCCTTCGTTTTGTGCCTTACGTTCTGGCTCTTTCTTTAACGTTGAACCTTGCACCAACCGCCTGGTCTCAAACAGTTCTTCCGCTTACCGATAATATGGAAATTGCATCGAATTCGAATATCCGGATACAAAGCGGATCATATTCTTTTAGCGATGCAGCAAAGGACGGTGTTATCCGGATTATCAATAAAGAGAACATTACGATCGATGGCGATAGCGTTCAGGTTACAGGTACTGGTTTTCAGGGGTTTATGGTCTATATTGAAAATTCCAGAAATATCACCATTAAAAATTTCCAATCGGTTAAAAGTTACTATTACGCGGTTTCAGCCAGGCAATCGGCTGGTATTCAAATTAATTCAAACAATTTCTCCTATAATAAAAAAGATACACTGGGTTGGATATCTATCTGGACCGATCAAAATGCGGCACTTGGTGGAGGTGTTTTGATGCATCAGTGTTCAGGATCAGAGTTTCACGATAACCTGATGACCCAGCAAAACGATGGGATCGCGTTGTATGA
>CAIXKO010000231.1 GCA_903919925.1 uncultured Bacteroidota bacterium
ATCGGTACCTTCAATGATCTTGATGGAGAGATGATTGTGCTCAATGGCACCGTTTATCAGATAAAGTCCGATGGAAAGGTTTATCAGCCGGCAACCAGCACCAAAACTCCATTTGCATCGGTGTGTTCCTTTAAACCGGAACTTGAATTCCCGATTCCGGGCGGACTTGATTTCCCCCGCGTTCAGGAGCTGTTGAACGAAAAAGCATCTAATCAGAATCTGATTTGCTCATTCAAAATTACCGGCAAGTTTAAAATGATGCACACGCGGAGTGTTCCCCGGCAAAGCAAACCTTTCCCGCCGCTGAGCGAGGTTACTGCCCATCAGCCGGAATTTAATATGGAGAATATTTCAGGAACAATCATTGGATTCCGGTTTCCAGCTTTTATTAAAGGGATCAATATGCCTGGTTACCACCTGCATTTTATTAGTAATGACCAATCCTGCGGTGGACATATTTTGGGTTTTGAGGTAATTGAAGGTCGTTGCCTGGTGGATATAATTCATCAGTTTGAACTAAAGCTTCCTGCGGAAAGTTCGGCTTTTGGAGCAACCGATCTAACCAAAGACAGGAGCATGGAACTTAAGAAAGTGGAAGGAGGGAACTAAAACAACCACCCCGTGAATCTGGGTTTACCATCCCATGCCAACCCGGGATTACAATCCCAGCCATTCCTCCCAGCTTACCCAGCCAAACCCTTTATAGCCGATCTCGGGATATCGGTAAATAATCTTTGGTTTTTTAATCGGCCTTACTAATCTTCCTTTGCAATAAAGGTTCCATTCCTCTTGCGATCTTAGCTTGAGCGAGCGTACAAATTTGTTTGTTTCCGCATAACCCCGGAAAACCATATTGTTACCCAGCCAATCGGCCCAATCTACCCATCCCTTTTCCCGGTATTCCATAAATGGCCGGGCTGGAATATGGAAGTTATAGGTTAAATGAACCGGTGCCTCACTGTTTATATAGTCAAACCAGGCTCGCTCGTCCGGAAGCCTTAGGCACCAAACGAATTCGTTAAGTTCTTCATATTTATGGTACGGAACGCGCCGGTCAGGATGAACCAGCCAATCTTTCCAACCGTTCCAGCCCGTATGCCGATAAATAAAATCAGGATTTTCAGGAACTCCCGGATGCTCCCATCCGTTTGGATCTGCCATCAAACCGGCCCAGTCTTCTTCATATTCCAATCCCAGGGCATGAACCAGCGATCTGGCTTTCCGGAACGAAATCCATTGCTCATCAATATGATTATCCCACAAGTCTAATTGGGAGCCAGCCATAACACTTGTTGTAATGACTAAAACGGCAGATCATCCACCATTTCCTCCCGGAGCGGCGGTTCCGAAGGCAGTGGAGGCGACGAGTCCCTTTCAGCAGGACTAGTTTTTCCATCTTTTGCAACTTTCCAGGCTTTAACATCGGTGTACCAGCGACCGTTAAATTCCCTGGATTCAATATCAACTGAAGCGGTTACCGAATCGCTGACTTTTAACGCGTACTCGTCAATCTTTTCGCCCCAAACCACAAAGCAGATTTTTTTTGGAAACTGTTCTTCGGTCTGCAAAATGTATTCCTGCTTTTTCCAAACGCCTTTTGCTGACGTTCCCGAAGCCATTGGGAGGCATGAGATTATTTTACCCTTAATATCCATTTTATTATTTTTCCCAAAAGTAAAAGAAAATTTTGACCCGAATGAACCCGGTGGGGGCAGAAAATCTTCTGCCCCTACATTTCGACCTGTTTCCTTTGGTAGATAGGGTAATGGGGGTGGATCTGCTTATTCAACCAAAGGCACTGAAAAATGGAACCTCGATCCATTATCCGGCGAACTTAAAACCCCAATATCCCCGCCAAGCAATTCAACCAGGGTTTTAGCAATATTCAACCCTAGCCCCGTTCCCCGGATCGCAGCTCTCAATACCTGGGGACCACGATAAAAAGCATCAAATATTTTTTCCTGATCCGTTTCCGATATCCCTATTCCCGTGTCTTTTACAAAGAATTCAATTCTATTGCCGGAAACGGAAAATCCAATTTCTACACATCCTTCTTTAGTATACTTTACGGCATTGGAAACCAGATTAATAAGTACTTTGCTGATTTTGTCCTTATCCGATTTAATTACCAGATTTTCAGCGTTTTCAGGAATCGAAACAATCAAAAAAAGATTCATCCTGAACTCAGGTAAATTAAACATCTGATAAACCGTATCAACTAAATCGGCTGGTTTGAATTCGGATATGTTTACCGGCAATTTCTCACTTTGCATGCGCGATAATAATACCACATTATCAATGAGATTCAACAATTGATTGGATCCCTGGTGAACAATTGTCGCGTAACGGTCTTTTTCCTCGCAGTCGGAATCGATCAGCAAGTCAGTAAATCCCATGATAGCATTCATCGGAGTACGGATTTCATGACTCATATTGGTTAAAAAAGCAGATTTTAATCTGCTGCTTTCTTCGGCTTTGTTTTTAGATGCAATAAGCTCGAGCTCAATCAGTTTCCTCGCGCTGATATTGCGGATGCTTCCGATTAGCTTTTCAGGTTTTCCGTTGCTGTCAAAAAATATCTTGGCCGAAAAAGCACACGGAAGAAACGAACCATCCCTGTTGCGCAGGGAAACTTCGTAATCTACAACCTTCCCTTTTTGTTGCAATAGAGCCATATAAGCGTTACGCTCTTCGGGTTTGGCATAAAAGTCGATCATGGATTTTCCAATCAGATCCTCGCGTTTGTATTGTCCGTTGGAAATCATTTCTATCGATGGGCTTACCTCCAGAATGGTTCCGTCCATGTCTACTTCAAAGTATCCATCCTGAACATTTTCGAATATCCGGCGATATTTTTCCTCGCTTTTTCTAAGATTTTCCTCTGCTTTTTGTCGGATAGCAGAAAGAATAATCACTTTTTTTTGCTCTTTATTCATCATAACAGAAAGGTATTCTCCATAGCCGTTAAATTAAGGAAATTCCCATCGAATAAAATTGGAAATATTATTTGAATTTTAAACAAAGCAATTTTGTTAAAATTATTTTATTGTTAATTAATAAACATAATCGGGCCTCTGTGCTATAAAGTTAAACGATACTTTTGTCATTTCAAAATCAACATTTTAATTATCGATTTTAAAACAAATGTTTTATATTTGATAGATAAAGCTAATCACTTTATATGGTTTAAGGAACTTTTCGGTTAATCTATTACTGATCATGAATGCACCATTCGATATTTTAATAAAAAATCAGATTGAGATTGCCGGCAAAAAAGTTAAAACCATCGGGCAAATCCTGTTTGAACCGCTGGAAGGCCGTCATGAAGAGAGCAATATTATCCTCAGCCATATTGAGAACAGTTACACGGAAATCAGTTTATCGCGACTGCGATTGGTCGTATTTGATTTAATACACAGCTTTAAAGAAAAAAATATTGGCAAAGGGCAAACGGTGATTTTAGTAACTTTTCATGGATGCAATGAAATGTTTACGGCTCTGTATTTCACTGCGCTGGCCTCCATGGGGTGCCGCGTGTTTATGCCTATGTATTATGAAAAATCTGAATTTTTAAGCTGGATTGACTTTTCCGGAGCAACCCATATTGTCATTCCTGAAGGGGAAGTAATGAGTTTGGATGGTCATGAAAAGGAGAAACTGGCCATCCGCGAAATAAAAGCTATTGCATTTGACCACGGAGTAAAGATCTGGGATAACCTGGTAGATTTTGGTTTGGTTGACTCATTGAGGCGTACCCAAAATATCCCGATCCATACCAACCCTTTAATCTTTGAAGAATTATTGACCGTTCAGCCCGATCAGGATTTGCTGATAGTAACCACTTCAGGCACATCGGGCCGCTCAAGTTTGCTGGTATACACGCACGAAGCCTATTTTTTAAATTGCCTGGCCTGGCAGCAAGCCGGTTTATACGATGCCAGCCTCCTGGGCGGAACTGGATTTACTCCGCTTTTTACTCATACCATGGGCATAAGGGCCTTTGTGAATGCGCTTTGGACCGGAGTGCCTGTTTGTTTGATTATTACCGAATGGTTTATGGAGAAGCCGGAGGTTGTGCGATATCTTTTATTGAAAATGAAACCTGCCCATATCACCGGCGGACCTGCCGTGTATAACGCTTTTATTGAGTTATTCAGGGTTTATCCGGAGCTTAAATCGGGGTTAAGCAATCACTTAAAAACATTGGTCTCAAGCGGGGCTTTGTATAATCCGGTCACTGCCAGGGAAATTCTGGATGCCACCGGCATTTCCTTGCAAAATGCCTTTGGTACATCGGAAACACAGCAGGTATTGTCAACCTTGCTGGGCTCTCGGCAGGATAATGTTCAAGGCTTGATTCCATTGGGAAAACCGCTTCCTGGCGTTAGCATCGGGTTAATAAAAACGGATACAGGCACCAATCAATTCAGGCTATTTATTAAGTCGGTTTTCGGCCATAAATATTGTCTGTCTGATCCAACTTTATCGAACAGCGATTTTTGCAATACTGGTGATATCGTGTCGGTTGATGAGGACGGTAATTTGTATTATTCCGGTAGAGCGAACCTGGATTTTTTCAAGGATAATTTTGGAGTAAAAATCCCGATACAATCACTGCGGAATTATTATGGTGAATTGTTTAGTGAACTCATTCATGCAGAATTTTATCCGATCATTAATTTCCCGGGAATTTCGGCGCTATTATTTATTAATGATTCCACCACTCTGCCTGGCCAGGTTACTGATAGCCGCATTTTGAAAAGATATGCCGGAATTGTTGAAGGAATCAACAACAGGTTGATGTTCAATCTGGATACTTTTGAGTTTCAGCACCGGCATGTGTGCAGGATCGCCATTCTCAACGGGCAACTTCCGCTTACCGGCAAGGGGAGCGTTTCAGTAAGGGAAATTACATCCACACACCACAGCCTCATTGGCAGGCTGACCGATACTCGCAAGGATTCAACCGGAATCGAAATCACGGAAAGGCTGTATCAGGTAACCGACAAGTATACGCGGTTTATCAGCCCCCGGATCGGAACCGTGATGTCTGCGCTAAAGATAAATGTGAGCTATCATCGCGGGCTCAAGGATTCATTATTTACCTACTTTCATGGGATTGAAACGGAAGTGCTTGATTTGGTAGGTGGTTATGGCACCAACCTGGTTGGGCACAATCATCCGGTAATCAGCAAGGCTTTAACCGATTTTGTTTCATCAGGCAAACCTGCCATCTGCAATCAGGCAAGTATTCAACAAACTACCGGGCTGCTCGCTGAAAAGCTTAATCTGATGATCGGTGCCTCCACCGGACGCAGCTACCAGGTAATTTTAGCCAACTCGGGATCCGAGGCAGTGGAAATGGCCCTTCATCACGCTTTATTCGAATGGAAAAAACGGTGGGAGAAATATCGTGATCAGCAGTTGCAAGTTTATGGCAGCGAGGTGGATATACAAGTGGCGGAAATCTGGAAGACCAACATGAATCTCCTCAACAATGCAGTGGTTCAAGTGATTGCATTGAGTCACGCCTATCATGGGCATTCAACCGGGTCCAGGAGTATGCTGGGTAATAAGCAAAAACGTAATGCTTTCCGGCAGCTTTCCCGCATCCAACCTTTGTTTATTGATGACAGCAAGGAAAATCTGAATGTTCAGCTGGAGGCTTTTTTGGAAGAATCAACGATCACTATTCATCGGATTATTAGGGATAAGGGCTATATTGAAAGTGTACCTTTCCGGGTAAGTACCATCATTGCCGCCATTTCAGAGCCGGTTACCGGAGAGGGAGGGGTGAGGGTAGCAAACAGGAGTTTTTTGGAACGGTTAGCAACCTGCGAGTTTCCGCTGATCTCCGATGAGATTCAGTGTGGCCTTGGCCGCACCGGAAGTTTGCCTGATTTTGGCGCTGCTTCCTATATTTTGTTCGGAAAAGCATTGGGCGGCGGATTGGAGAAAGTTGCAGCCGTTTTAATCGATAGTACCCGGTATTGCTATGATTTTGGTGAAAATTATGTTTCCACTTTTGGTAATGGCGAGCTGGCGGCCCAAGTGGCATTAACTACACTGCAAGTTATTGAAGACGATAAACTTAGCCAGCGTTGCTCTGAGGTTGGAAATTATCTTCAGGAGAAACTTATAGCGATACAAAGCCAATTCCCTTCAATTATTCAGGATATTCAGGGAAAAGGACTGCTCCAGGCAATCTATTTTGATCCCGATTGTGCTCAAAGCAGCATTTTATTGCGTGTTGTTTTTCAAACCGAACAGGCTGGATATCTTTTCGCCGGTTGGTTTTTAAACCGGCATCATATCCGGATATTGCCATCATTATCAGCTACAAACGTTTTGAGAATCGAACCATCAGCTTACTTTTCCTTATCGGAGGTAAACCGGTTTTGCCTTGCATTGAGTGAACTTTGCCAGATTATCCAAGAGGTGCGGGTATATGATTTGTTTTCCTTTTTGATGGATGATGACCCGTTTCCAGAGAAATCGGAAGGCTCTACGGTATTAAATCACTACAATCCGATACTGGAATCGCCTGCCGATGGTGCCGTGCAGGTTGCTTTTATCGCCCATTTTGCATTTCCGGCAAATGAAATGAGGATGCTGGAACCCGATCTGGACAGGGCATCGGATACCGGCCTCCGGATATTTTTTAAGAGAATGCAGATTTTGCTTGAATTGAAGCCGGTAAAGCTGATTGCTACCCATTTGTTTAATCGAAAAGTACATTTTACTTTATATGTAATGCCACTGGATTCGGCTGAGCTGGAGTATTTGCATAAATCGGGTAAAAGACGTTATGTGGTTTCCAAAATTCAGGATATTGTTGACACTGCAGCGGCAGGTGGGGCCAGTATCATCAGTCTGGGAGGCTATAATTCCATTCTTACCAACAACGGGCTGTCGCTTACCGAACCGCCTGGAACCAGAATAATTACGGGAAACACACTCACTGCTGCTTCGGGGCTCATGCATCTGGGAAATGTGATCAGGCAGTCAACGGAATTCAACAAGCCAAACACCATTGCGATAATCGGATCATCAGGGAACATTGGCCGGATTATTACGCAAATGCTCTATGAACAGGATGATATCTGCAAAACCCTCTTATTGGTATCCCGGACCGATAAGCGCCAAATGGAACTGGTAAAGGGTTTGTTGGCTGAGCCAAATCAAAAAATTGAGATTTTGAGCACACAAAATCTTGCTGAAACCAAAAAGGCTGATGTGATTGTGATTTGCACTAATACCAACGATCCAATTGTTTTTCCGCATCACATTGCAAGCGATAAACCGGTGATTATTTCCGATCTTTCAGTGCCTTCAGCGGTAAGTGAAGAGGTTAAGCTATTGCCTAATGTAACTGTTTTGCCGTTTGTTTCTTACATAAGATTACCAGAGGATCCACACGTGGTGATTAGTCCCATTTCGCCGCCTGGCACGGTTTTTTGTTGTGCCGGCGAAGCGGTTTTGCTGGGTATGGAACCCTTTACTGAACCCTTGAAGGGGAAGATTACTCCACAAGCAGTTAAGAAAATGACTGGTCTCGCAGATCAATATGGGTTTTTTCACTCGATCGAGAGCATGAAAAGTTACAAAACTTCCAAAGCCTGAACGATGCAACCGCTTTATAATTATGGTATTTCGCAGGAAGATGTGCTCAGTGAGTTCAGCGCACTCAACATCACAGAGAATGACTCGCTGCTCTGTATTGCCAGTGCCGGAGAGATTCCGCTGAATATGGCAGCCCTTCAGAACCTGAACATCCTGGCCATCGATAATTCCATTAACCAGCTCCGGCTGTGCAAAATTAAAATGGTTGCCGCAACCTCAATGGAATCCGTACGAGCAGCCTCTTTTTTGGGCTATATGGAAATGCCGGGTGCTGAGCGTCAAAGAATTTTTAGTCATGAGATCGGTCCCGGATTGCCAGCGGAGGACCGTTTGTTTTGGGAACAAAATTCCGGCACTATCCGTTCAGGAGTGGTGAACGCCGCCCGATTTGAGCAATACATCCGGAAAGTTTCCGCTATCGGACGGATGATAATCGGCAGCCGCAATCTTTATCGCCTGTTTGAGTGTGAAACCGTCCAGGAGCAAAAGGAGCTTTTCGACCAGCGCATCACCGGTCCGCTTTTGAGGGGTATTTTCAATATTGCCTTTCATCCGCGCATCTATAAAAACCGGGGCATCGATCCGCTGGGCCTTACCCATAGCGGTGCGCGTAATATTGCCGGATTCTTTTTTCAGCGCTTCCGGAATTTCTGCTGCAGCACAATCGCACGCAAAAATTATTATCTGCAATATACTTTTTTCAACCGCGTGCTATTTCCTGAGGCATTGCCTGAATTTCTCCAGCCAAACCTGCACAACGCTTTTGTTGAAAACAGCAAACGGATAGAATTCCGGCTTTCAGATTTTGATGCTGCCCTGATACAGGCACAGCGCGGGCAGTTCAATAAAATCCATTTGTCGAATATCGGTGATTGGATGTCGAAAGAATCGATGGCAGGTTTGTTCAGCCTGGTCCGTGATAAAACCTCGCCGGGAGCGCGCACAGTGATGCGGTACATACATCTGAACCATACCTTGCCGACGAATGTTCCGGAACTTATTACCGATTACCGCCTGGGTGAAAACCTTATACTCACCGATCGTTATCCGTTCTATACCATTGTACCCATAAGCAGGATAATATTATGAGCGCACACCGCATCAGCTATCTCGATAAATCCCATAATGCGGAAATGCTCAGGATATTGAGAACGGCACCCATCACCACCGATAATATTACCCTTTGCTTTGACCGGCAACCCGATATTTTTCTGCTGCCCGATATTAAATATGAGAAATATGAATACCTCGGGTTTTTTGTCAACGATAAGCTGGCTGGATTTCTGATGAACGGCTATTACAAAGCCCTGGTAAATGGTGAACCTCAAATAGTTTATCATTCAACCGATTACTATATTCAGCCGGATGCGCGTGGCAAGGGATTCAGTTACCGGATCAGCGATTTCCTGATGAAAGATACCTATCATAATGCCAAACTTGGATACCTCATTATCATGGATGGCAATGAACCTGCTTTAAGGATGATGGGCCGCAGGCATCCTCGTTTTCCCAATATGCCATGGACCCGGATCATCAATAAGCTTGATGTTAAGAGCATTATGATTACCTGGCCATTGCCAAAGAGCCGGTCATATACCATCAGGAAAGCCGAAATCAAGGATATTCCGGTTATGGTGGAGCTATTAAATGCGGAGCATAAAAACCGGCTGTTTGGTTTGATATTTTCCGAATCCACTTTTGAAAGTTATATCGCCAGCCGAACCGGGCTAACTATTGGCAGCTATTACCTGGCTGAGGATAAGCAGGGCAAGGTGTGTGGCGTATGTGCATCCTGGGATTGCACCTCATTTAAGCAAAATCGGGTGTTGAATTACGGTCCCGGTTTCTTGCCTGCAAAAATTGCGTATGATGTTTTATCGGTACTGTTTGGTTTTTCGAAACTGCCAAAAAAAGGTGATTTTTTCCGCGACATCAATATCACCGATTATGCGGTAAAAAATCGTGATCCTAAAATTATGAATGCCCTGCTCCGGGCCGTTTATGCCGATTGCCGAAAGGCCGGTTATCAAAATATGATTTGGGGAAGCACCGCCGGCGATCCTTTGCTGAAAGCCTCTAAGGGATTTTTCTCACAATCGGTGGTTTCAAATATTGTTTTGGTGAGCACAAAACCGGAACTCATTGAAGATAATGTTATTGAAAATAATCTTCCCTATATTGATGTAGCCTGCTTATGATGCAGATAAAGAACATATTACGGGATCTGTTTTTCTTTATTCAGATACTATTTTACTGGCCAATTGCCTGGTTATTGTTGAAACCATTATCGTGGATCGATAAAAAAACAAATGCCGGTTATTTCAAATATCTCGATAAATGGATTAAAATAATTGCGGGTAAATGAAGCCATTTTTAATAATTATTGTTTTAATCCTGATTTTATTTATTTTCTGGAGATTTTTATATTTTTTTCGAAATCCCACACGTACAAGCCAGGCAGCGGAAAATGCAATTATATCACCAGCCGATGGTTATGTATTGTATATTAAATACATCCGGGATCTGGATGAAGAAGTTTTCTCGATAAAAAATGAACGGAAAATACTTTTACATGAATTAATACTGTTGCGCAGATCCGATATTAAGTTTAAATCGGGTTGGCTGATCGGCATTGTGATGACCCCATTGGATGTTCATTTTAACCGGGCACCGATTGCAGGGTATATCAAAAGGATCGGCTATGAATTTCCTTCAGTTTTGAGAAAGAACTTAAATATGTTCCCAGCACTGCAAAATCTCTTTTTCAATATGGATGAGCCCGATAAGGATTGCTCCTATCTAATTCATAATGAGAGAGCTTCTTATATAATTTCCAATGATAAGTTGCAGGTGTTTGTTACTCAGATTGCCGATCAGTACGTTAAAAAGATTGTTACCTATAAAGACCATGTTTCCATTTCGCGCGGCGAGGTTTTCGGGTTGATCCGGATGGGTTCACAAGTCGATCTTTTCATTCCCGATACAGGAACGCCAATAAATGTAGTAACCAAACTGAGAGCTCATGTTAAGGCTGGGATCGATGTAATCGCCTGGTATTAGAAGCGTTATATTAGCCCAAAACTACACGAGTACTCCATCACGGAGTGTTAAAACGCGATCGGCAAAGGGTCTGATTCTTTCATCATGGCTGGCAATAACGGCACATCTGCCATCATTCATCACAGCATCCTTCAGATATTGAACAATCGTCATGCCCTGCAGGGTGGAAAGGCTTCCGGTGGGTTCATCAGCCAGAATCAGATTGGCTCCGTTTGCCAGCGCGCGAGCCACCGCTACCCGTTGCTTTTCGCCCTGGCTGAGCGTTTTGGGATAAGCGTTTGTCAGGTGCGAAATTCCAAATTTTTCGAGAAATATCCGGGCACGCTGGTTGGCCTCGGTTTTGCTAATTCCTGCAAATTTCATAACCAGCATAATATTTTCAATAACACTCAAAGAATCGAGCAGGTAAAAGGTTTGAAAAATAAAGCCAATATGCTGCGCCCTGAGTTTCTGAAGATCTTTGGGAGAGTAATCCAATACATTCTGGCCAAAAATGGTTACTTCCCCTTCCGATGGTTTCTGAAGTCCGGCCAGAATGGTCAAAAAAGTGGTTTTTCCACTACCGCTGGGACCTAAAAGCAATACCATTTCACCGGCTCGCGCTTCAAATGAAACATGCTGTAATGCAAGCGTTTCAACCCCGGTACGGTCGTACTTTTTGGAAACATCTGAAAGTCTGACAAAAATTTCGGTTTTCATAAATGCTTTAGTGAAAAACCTCCAATGGATAAATTTTACGCAGCCTCAGATTGGGTATCACCGAGCTGATCAGGCTGATAACAAATAGGCAAACCATCACAATGATGACCTGCCACCAAGATGATTTTGCCGAAATCTCGGGCGAAATCTTTTCAATTACCCGTATGAGCGGAAAAAACAAAACAATGGCCAACAGCATTCCGGTACCAGCCAAAACCATTGCCTGCCTGATCACCTGGCCGGAAATAAAGCCAACCGGAGAACCCAGCGCCTTCATAATGGCATAATCTTTTCTTTGTTCGAGCACGTTCACGGTGAGGATCAAACTTAAAATTGCCGTGAGAATGATGGCACCAATCACAATCACTACAAAGAGCAAAGGAAGTATGCCGGCCTTTGACTCATACTGGTTGTTGTCCAAAAAAGTTGGTTTATCAAAAGCTGCAACATTAGGAATTTTACTATTGATTCGTTTAATGACTTCGGAACAGGAAATTCCCTCATCAATATTGATCTGAAAAACAGAGACTATGCCCGGGAATCCAATGAGTTCCCTCGATTTTTTCATCGTGATAAAAGCAAATTGTAAAACAAACATATTAGTGCCATTGCTCAAACCGCAAACAATCAGCGTATCGTTTTTTATCAAAACCTGATCGCCAACACCGATTTTGTACTTGGCGGCAAAAGATCGGTCGAGTACAATTTCCTCATCGCGGCTAACATTTTTCCCCTTAAAAATCGAGGGAGGGCCCCCATTTACTGCCTGTAAATCATAGCCAGTCAGATAAATGGAAGCGGGATGCCCGGGCAATTTGATTGAAGCTAACAGGAAAAGTACCGGTGCTACCGATTTCACACCGGGAATACTTTGCAAAGTGCTTCCATAAGTGGCAGGAAGCAGCGAGGTATTGCGCAGAATGTTGGTGGCATTGTTCTGCAAAACCCAAATATCGGCACTGCTTGAACGCACATATTCAACGGAACCATCCGCCGATCCCTTGTAAATAGAGAGCAGAAAAAGCATCAATACCACACACAAAGCAATCCCGGTTATGGTTATTGCAGTACGCAGATATTGACTTAGCAATGTTTTCAGTACGTACATTATTAGAGCTCTGAATTTTGGAATCAAAAAATAAAGGTAATAGATTCCAAAACAAAACCCGGCAACATTACATCACCGGGTTCATTATCTATGGTTGGTTGGTTTGGATTTACTTTTTAGCCGGAGGTGAGGCCATTTTTCTCAGGATGTTGATGATCTTCCATTGTCCATCGATTTTTGCCATTTGCACGTAATTATGTGCCGATGGGGTGACCAGTTCGGCAAAGGCGAGTCCGTCAAGAATATCGAACACGTTTACCTGCATGTTCCATTTCTCCTTAGGCTGGGCGCCCAACTTTGCTCTTACGGCCTCCATAATATTTCCGGCGGCATCCTTTTGAATGAATGTTTTACCGGTGGCCGGTATCGTCATCGCAGTTGCTCTGCGGTATTCCGGGTGGAGCACTTTTTCAACTCTGGAAACATCGCTGGTGTAGATCCCTTCGATCATGTCGCGAACCGCAAGTTCCACAGCAGGTTTTTCGTCATCTCCTTTAAAATCAGGCATTGGTGCACGGTTTGGAGAATCGGGTCCAAAGGTCCAAAGCACATTTACGATTTTCCATTGCCCGTCGAATTTCACCATCTCCAGATAATCATTGAACTGGGCGGAGGTGAGTTTGGCGCATGCCACATTTTCATTGATCTTAAGAACTTTCACTTCAATTTTCCGTTCGCTCTCTTCCATAAATCCGGCCTTGGCGCGGGCGGGCTCCACCAGTCCCGACCAGCTGGATATCATCAGAATAGTTTTACCTGATTGCGGCATAACTACCGGGCAAATTTTGTTCAGATCAGGGTGTATGGCCTTTTCCATCCGGACGGCATCGCCTGAATACCAGCCTTCACCATAGTTCAGGGCGGTTTCGGTGATGGCAGCCGTATCGGCCTTCAGATCAGGGGTATTCTGTGCTTGCATAAATATGGATTGCAGGCAGAGGGCGGAAAGTATCAGTATGCGTTTCATATTATCATGTTTTGACGAATAAATTTCCGTACCAAACATACGATAACATGCATTAAATAAGCCGGTGCATTTTACGGATGGCTGTTCCTGCTATACGGAATGAGGGTTTTGTTGATTTTCAGGTACCGGATTACAGTTGATGTCCCTCACCCCCGGCCCCACCTTTGTTATGCATCCCAACGACAATGGAAGGTGTATTTTTAAG
>CAIXKO010000232.1 GCA_903919925.1 uncultured Bacteroidota bacterium
GTAAAGCCTTTAAGATAGAAATAAATATGGACCCCCGCTTCCAGCAACTCATTCACATACGATCGGCTACTCCGCCATACCATCCAGGAATCGTTTCGTTCAGGCAGCAGCAGTTTTACGTCAATTCCACTGAGCGCCGCGGTTTTCAGAGCTGTTAAAATACTTTGATTGGGAAGAAAATAGGGGGTTGAAATGTACACATATTGTGTGGCGGTGGCGATGGCTGCAAAATAGGCCTGCATGATGCTTTCCCAATCAGAATCAGGGCCACTGGCTACAATCTGAACCAATTTGCGATCGGTAACTGTGTTTTCAGGAAAATACCTGAGGTCGTAATCTTCGGTTTGTCCGGCGTAATTCCAATCGAGCAGAAAAATTGCCTGCAAGCTCCGTACCGACTCCCCTTCCAATCTGAGATGTGTATCGCGCCAGCGGTTATTTTTACCTAAACCCCGGAGGTAACGATCGGCAATATTAATCCCCCCAACAAAACCAACTCTTCCATCTACAACAATAATCTTGCGATGCAGTCTGAAATTGAGCTTGTTGGCAAAGGCATAAGTACGCACCGGCATAAAATTGATCACTTTTACTCCGGATGAAGTCAGCTCACGAACATATCTTCTTGATAAAGACCAGCTTCCAAGATCATCATACAAAACTTTTACGTCGCAACCTGCCAGTGCCTTACGAATTAGAATTTCCTTGATTCTATTTCCGATCTGATCATCTTCAATAATATAAAACTCCAGATGGATATGATGACGTGCATTTTCCATTTCATAAATGATCGATCCAAAAGTTTGGCGACCGTTGTTCAGCACCCTGATTTTATTGCATTCAGTGATCAGTGCCTTTGAATTGTTCAGCAGCAAATTCATCAGGTGACGCTTTGAAACCAACCGGGGATCTCGGATAAATACCTTCTTGCTTAACCTGATCAACTGATCCTGAATGAGCCTGTCGAGCGACATCCGGTCCGACATCTCCTTCATGATGATCATTTTGCGCTTTTTGGGATTCACTCCAAAATAAATGTACAAAACGATGCCACCCAATGGAATAAGGAAGAGAATCAGTATCCAGGATAATGTTTTTATGGGATCCTGATTCTCGAGAACGATCACCACCACCATTACCAGAATAGTTAGCAGGAGCACTACATCGAGGATCATCCAGAACAGACCCTGGTTGTTAAAATTATTGAAAATACTGGCAATCATTGGGGGCAATATGATGAAGGGAAAAATACGAAGATTTTGGGAATATGCTAATAGGATAATTTGATAATGTGCTAATGTGCTAATGTGCTAATGTGCTAATTGAAGAGTTGAAGAAATAAAGAAATAAAGAAATAAAGAATTGAAGGGTTGAGGGGTTATGACCGTTAACCTTAGGTGTGACCGGAATGAACCTGGTAGGGGCAGAAAATCTTCTGCCCCTACGTTGTGACCGGAATGAACACTGGGTTGACGGTTAGGGTTGTTGAGGGGTTGGGGGGAGGTTAAATTTCTGTGGGGATTTTGGTTTGGGGTGTTTGGGATTAACAATGTATTAGAGAATATTTACTTTAGTGGTCGAAAAAACAATAAACAGATATGTCTGACAGGCAAGAAACAGATCACCCTTTATCGTCCAATGATGAAATACGGATGAAAACCGGTGTTATTGTAAACAAGTGTTACCAATGTGGCAAATGTTCAGCAGGCTGCCCGGTGGCCTCTGAAATGGATTACCCTCCAAGCCTGGTATTAAGGATGTTACAAACCGGGGATCCGATACAATTGGACAAATTGTTAAGGTCGATGTCTATCTGGCTTTGCGTGAGTTGTGAGATGTGCGTTACCCGCTGCCCCATGGAGATTGACATACCCAGCTTAATGGACCACTTAAGGCAAGAGTCCATAAAAGCTAAAAAGACGAATCCCAAAGCGAAGAAGATCATCGCGTTCCATAAATCGTTCCTGGACTCAATCAATTTCACGGGGCGGTTGTATGAAGTTGGGCTTATTGCTGATTATAAATTGCGGACGGGAGCCATGGCACAGGATGTTAAGGTTGCGCCAAAGATGTTTATCAAAGGGAAGCTGAATCCAGTGCCAGAGCTGATCGGTGGCCGGAAAAAGGTTGCCGCCATCTTTAATAAAACCATCAAGGGGAAGGAAGAAGAACTATGAAGATAGGATTTTATCCGGGATGCTCCATGAACGGGGGATCGCGGGAGTACAAGGAATCAGTTAGTGAATTGGCAAAAGTATTTGATATTGAACTAATTGAAATACCTGACTGGAATTGCTGTGGAGCCACGGCTGCTCATAACCTGAACAAGGAATTATCGCTTAGCTTACCGGCCCGGATTATGGCTTTGGCTGAGCGCGAGGGACTCACGGGAATAGTTGTTCCCTGCGCTGCTTGCTATAACAGACTCTCGGTTACCCGTCATGAATTGGCCGAAGACCAGGACCTCCGTGAAAAAGTTTCTTCGATTATCGATCTGAAATACGAAGGAACCTGTGAGATTCTAAATATCATTCAGTTCATTGACAAATATATAGCAGACAGGTTGGAAGAGAAAGTAGTTAAACCCTTCCAATATCTTTCTGCATGTTATTACGGATGTCTTTTGGTTCGTCCGCACTCGATACTAAAGTTTGACCGGGTAGAAGATCCTCAGAGTATGGATGTTCTGATACGGAAGGCTGGTGGCAAGGCGCTCGACTGGGCCTTTAAAACCGAATGTTGCGGTGCGGGCATGTCAGTTTCGCGAACGGATACGGTAGCCAGGTTATCTGGTAATATTATGAAAGATGCTGCCGACCGTGGAGCTGAAGTAGTGGTGGTTGCCTGCCCGATGTGTCATTCTAATCTGGATATGCGTCGTCCGGAGATCAACCGGTATCTGAATGAAAAAATTGAAATACCAGTTTTGTATATCTCCCAGGTTCTGGGACTAGCGGTAGGTATTGATGCAAAAGCATTAGGATTAAACCGGCACATGACCGAGGTGAACCTACCGGAAAAGGCAGTTAAGGATACTGCCGCCGAATCTCCGAAAGTTTCTAAAACTCAAAAGCTGGAGGTCTAACGATGTCGAAAATTGGAGTTTTTGTTTGTCATTGTGGTGAAAATATATCAGCCACAGTTAATTGCGCCCAGGTTGCCAAAACTTCAGGGGAATTAAAGGGAGTTGCATACAGCACTGATTACAAATATATGTGTTCCGATCCGGGTCAGACGATGTTGAAAGAGGCCATCAAGGAACATAAATTAGACGGAGTGGTTGTAGCAGCCTGTTCGCCCCGCATGCATGAACCTACATTCAGGAAGGCATGTGCAGAAGCCGGGTTGAATCCATTTTTGTGTGAGATGTCCAATATCCGTGAGCATTGCTCCTGGGTTCATCCCAAGGATGATCTGACCACAGATAAGGCCGAAGATCTGGTTAGGGTAATGGTGGAAAAGGTAAAAAAGAATAAGGCGCTTAATTCCATTAAAGTACCCGTCACCAAAACGGCTTTGGTAATTGGAGGTGGAATTGCCGGGATTCAGGCTGCACTTGATATCGCCAACTGCGGGCATCAGGTGATCATGGTTGAAAAACAACCTTCGATTGGCGGCCATATGTCGCAATTATCGGAGACCTTCCCTACCCTTGATTGCTCTCAGTGCATACTCACTCCCAGAATGGTTGAAGTTGCCCAGCACCCCAACATTACCCTTTACACTTACGCTGAAGTGGAGAGTGTTGATGGGTTTATTGGAAATTTCAAAGTAAAGATCCGCAAAAAATCAAAGAGCCTCGATGAGCATCTTTGCACGGGTTGCGGGCTGTGCACGACAAAGTGTCCGCAGAAAAAAATCCCTAATGAATTTGAACGTGGACTGGGGAACCGTCCGGCCATTTATGTTCCGTTCCCTCAGGCTGTTCCAAATAAACCAGTGATTGACCGGGTAAATTGCACCTATTATATAAAAGGAAAATGCAAGATTTGCGAGATTGTATGTCCAACCAAGGCGATCAGGTTTGACCAGGAAGATGAGATCATTGAAGTAAGTGCCGGAGCCATTGTGTTAGCCACCGGGTTTGATGTTTTGAAGCCCGATTTTTTCCCTGAGTACGGATATGGAAAATACAAAGATGTAATCGACGGCCTGCAGTTTGAGCGGTTAGCTTCAGCTTCGGGGCCAACAAACGGCGAGATCCGGAGACCATCGGACGGGCAAGTACCTAAAAAGATTGTTTTTGTTGCCTGTGCCGGATCGCGTGACCCTGCCAAGGGAATTGAGTATTGCTCAAAGATTTGCTGCATGTATACTGCCAAGCACGCCATGTTATACAAACATAAAGTCCACGATGGAATTCCGTATGTTTTTTACATGGATATCAGGGCAGGCGGCAAGATGTATGAGGAGTTTGTGCGCAGGGCGATTGTGGAAGATGAAACACAATATATAAGAGGTCGCGTTTCAACAATTTATGAAAAGAACGGCAAACTGATTGTTAAGGGTGCTGACACTTTGATGGGTGCACAGCCTGTTGAGATTGAAGCAGATATGGTTGTTTTAGCCACTGCGGGTGTAGCCAATCACGGAGCTGAGGAACTGGCCCAAACGGTTCATGTTTCATACGATTCATACAAATTCTTTGCGGAGGCTCATCCAAAGTTAAAACCAGTTGAGACTAACACTGCAGGGATTTTTCTTGCAGGTGCCTGCCAGGCGCCAAAAGATATTCCCGAATCGGTTGCAGCAGCATCAGGTGCCGCGGTAAAAGTTGCTGCGCTTTTCAGCAAGAGTGAGCTCACCCGTGATCCCCTTGTAGCTGTGGTCAACCGCCAGGCTCCTCCGGTGTTCTCCTCATGTGTAGGTTGTTTCCTTTGCCAAAGCGTTTGTCCTTATCAAGCTATTGAACGTGAGGACATTAAAAACAGAAGCGGTCATGTAATCAAAACCCTTGCCCGGGTAAATGAAGGGTTATGCCAGGGTTGTGGAACTTGTGTTGCCTTATGCAGAACCAAGGCGATTGATATACACGGATATTCGAACCAGCAGGTTTATACTGAAGTAATGGCTTTATTAAACGATTAACAGATAGCGGAATGCAGGACTTTGAACCAAAAATCGTGGCGTTTGTGTGCAATTGGTGCACGTATGCCGGAGCCGACCTTACCGGGACCAGCCGGACCAAGTATTCGGCCAATGTAAAAATCATTCGTTTTCCCTGTACCGGCCGGATCGACTTTATGATACTGATGAAGGCTTTTGAAAATGGTGCTGACGGGATTATTGTATCAGGCTGTCATCCTAACGATTGCCATTACAGCACCGGCAATTTTCATGCCCGCAGAAGGTGGATCGTTTTCCGCAACTTATTGAATTTTACCGGAATCGAGACTGATCGGATACAATTTAGCTGGGTTTCAGCTGCTGAGGGCTTTAAATGGGCGGATGTGGTCAATAATACGGTGAAAAAAATAAAAGGAATGGGTCCAAACGAGAATTATAAGAAAATTGCCGTTTCCACTTTATTCAACGAGGAGGTCACCAGCAATGAATGAACTGAATATCAAAGTAAAGCAGCTACTAAGTGATAAAACGATCGACGTTTTTATCGGATACGGCAGCGGTACAATTGGCAGGATCAGGGCGATTTTCGCCAAAACACCTGAACAAGCAGAACTATTAATCTTTCAGGAGGACTGCACCCAAAACCTGGCCGGTTATCTGCTTAAGCATGAAGTCAGGCATTTGGGTAAGATCGGTATCCTGGCTAATGTTGCAGCACTGAGGAGCATCATGCAACTTGCCTCAGAATTCCAGATAAAGGATAACGAGATTCTTGCGCTATATGTTAATCCCGATGGAACGTTGAAGGAGTTTTCGGATTTTAAATCCATTGAAAATTTTCTGGAATCATTGAATACCGGGATTACATCTGATGAAAAGGAGATGATCAGGCGCCTGGAGGCCATGACTGTTAATGAAAGATGGGTATTCTGGAATCAGGAATTTGAGAAGTGCATGAAGTGTTATGCTTGCCGGGCCGCTTGTCCGATGTGCTATTGTCACCGGTGCACTACCGATGTGAATCAACCTCAGTGGATACCGGTTGCCAGTCATGAGCTTGGCAATCTGGATTACCACCTGATGAGAGCGATGCATTTGGCGGGGCGTTGTGTTAACTGCGGAGAATGTGCCAGGGCTTGTCCAATGGATATCCCGCTTAACCTGCTGACCTATCAACTAATAGATCCAATAAAAACAGGTTTTGGTGCCACAGCCGGGATGAAGTCCGATGCGGTTTATGCCCTGTCCACCTACAAACCCGACGATAAAGAGAATTTTATCATCTGAACCATGGAGAAAGAATTTAAAATACTGAATTACAGCGATCTGAATAAACTCATCGATCGATTTCAGGCAAAAGACTATCAGGTGCTCACCCCTGTTCGCAAGGGCAAGGTGGTGGAAATTGAATTAGTTCAATCGTTTGACCAAATTGCACTCGACACTTTGCTTTCCACACAATCGGCAAAGAAAGCTGCTTTTCCAAAAACGGAAAAAGTACTTGAATTTACACTCGAAAAATCAGGCGTTAAGCAACGCCCGGTTAATCCTGACCCTTCCAAAGAAACGGTGCTATTTGGTGTAAGGCCGTGCGATGCCTCCGGATTTAAATCGTTGGATGCCATTTTGGGTGAAACACCCTCCGACTCTTTCTATCTGAAGAAAAAAGAGAAAACCACCATAATCACTTTTTCGTGCCCAACGGCCGATGAATACTGCTTTTGCACATCGGTGGGAGGCGGACCTGGCAATACTGCAGGAAGCGATATCCAGTTTACCAAAATAAAAGATGAGAAACTGTTGGTTGAGATTCTGACAGAAAAGGGAAAACAGGTATCCGGAAGTTTTGCCGACCTTTTATCGGATTGTATTGAAAGTGTGGAGAAGGAGAAATTTCTGGCTACCGTTGCCGTTGCTTTTGATGTGGATAGCGTGGTAGCGAAAACCACGGCATCGTTTAACAACACAGGCCTTTGGCTCGATCAATCGTTGCGGTGCATTGGATGCGGTGCATGTGCCTTTGTTTGTCCGACCTGTGCCTGTTTCGACTTCCAGGATGAGCAGAATACTAAAAAAGGAGTAAGACTCAGACTGTGGGATTCCTGTGGGTTCTCACTATTTACTTTACATACTTCAGGACACAATCCAAGGGAGGTACAGAGTCAGCGGTGGAGGCAGCGAATTATGCACAAATTCTCCTACATGCCTGATCAGTTAAAGGTTGTGGGTTGTGAGGGCTGTGGAAGGTGCTCGCGGGCCTGTCCGGTGGATATGAATATCAAAGAACATTTAACCTCAATTGCAGCACAATAATATGGAGCAGCAGAATATTTACCAGCCCTACCTGATGCAGATCGAGAAGATCACGGAGGAGGCACCGATGGTTAAAACATTCCGGTTGAAGTTCACCAATGAGGAGGAAGGCAACAATTTTTCATTTAAAACCGGTCAATTTGGTGAGTACTCGGTTTTTGGTGAAGGTGAAGTAACCTTTTGTGTAGCATCGCCACATACCCGAAAAGGGTATATTGAGTGCACTTTCAGAGAAGCTGGCAGGGTAACCACTGAACTTGCATCATTGAATGAAGGTGATACCATTGGATTCAGGGGACCTTACGGCAACATTTTTCCGATTGACGAATGGAAAGGGAAGAACCTGCTTTTTATTGCCGGAGGAATAGCGCTTCCGCCCATGAGAAGCGTGATTTGGTCCTGTCTCGATTTGAGGGATCAGTTCAAGGATATCACCATCGTTTATGGTGCCCGATCGGTTGCGGATCTGGTATATAAGAATGAATTGGCTGAATGGAAGGCCCGGGGTGATGTTAACCTGGTAACCACAGTTGATCCCGGTGGAGAAACCCCTGAGTGGACCGGTGAGATTGGATTTGTGCCAACCATTCTTGACAAGATCAAGCCGGTAAGTGAAAATACCATTGCCATTGTGTGCGGCCCTCCGGTGATGATAAAATTTACCTTTCCGGTATTGGAAAAGTACGGATTTGGCGATGATCATGTATTTACCACTTTGGAAAACAGGATGAAATGCGGGTTAGGCAAATGCGGGCGCTGCAATGTGGGTAAAGTCTTTGTTTGCAAGGACGGGCCTGTATTTACACGGACACAGTTGAAAGAATTGCCTGATGAGTATTAACAATCTTTTCATTTATCTTTGGTAATTTAGCCGGAAATCCATCAAGATGCCACAAGATTACATTCCGATAATTATCCAATCGTTTGTTGTTCTCGGATTTGTTATTACTACCATGTTGCTCACCCATCTGGTAGGTCCAAAGCGATTTTCAAAAGCCAAGCTCGAGAATTTTGAATGTGGGATTGAAGGGATGGGCAATGCGCGGAGTCCATTTTCAGTGAAGTATTTCCTGATTGCAATTCTTTTTGTCCTTTTTGATGTTGAAGTGATTTTCATGTATCCATGGGCGGTGAATTTCAGGGCCTTGGGCAAAGATGGATTCATCGATATGGCGTTATTCATTTTCCTTATTCTGGCAGGGTTTATCTATCTGATTTTAAAAGGCGCGTTAAAATGGGACACCCGATAATTGCTGAGCCGCCCGAGGGCGTTTCAGGAAAAGGCTTTTTTGTTACCTCTTTTACAAAAGCCGTTGGATTGGCCCGCAAAAATTCATTGTGGCCGTTGCCTTTTGCCACCTCATGCTGTGGTATAGAATTCATGGCTACCATGGGTGCCCATTATGATCTGGCCCGATTCGGATCGGAGCGTTTAAGCTTTTCACCCCGCCAAAGCGATTTACTGATGGTGATGGGGACCATTGCCAAGAAAATGGGTCCGGTGTTACGTGAAGTTTATATCCAGATGGCTGAACCTAAATGGGTTATTGCTGTTGGAGCTTGTGCTTCGAGCGGTGGAATTTTTGACACCTACAGTGTTTTGCAAGGTATCGACCGGATTATCCCGGTTGATGTTTATGTACCCGGTTGCCCACCCCGTCCCGAACAAATCATCGATGGAATTATCAAAATACAGGAACTTGTTGGCAATGAATCATTAAGGAGAAGAAATTCTAAAGAATACAATGATTTAATGGCGCTATATCAAATAGAATAGCACCTGAACTTAGGGCCTCATCGTTGTCCGCTGAAATCTGTTAAGCTCCTGTCCGTAGAGTATCCCTTGTTTTGTGACAAAATAGTTCATAAATTGCCCTTGTAATATAACAGAATGATCAAGCGGAGCATTATTAATGACCTGATTATATGGAGCTTGAAATCAGATCGAAAGCCATTGGTTTTACGAGGTGCGCGGCAAGTTGGAAAAACGACAGCTGTAAAGCAGTTCGGAAGCAGATTTGACTGGTTTGTCAATTTAAACCTGGAAAGACCTGAAGACCGGCTGCTGTTCCGTAAGGAGAGGTCGTTTAAGGATACATTGGATGGAATTTATCTTGCAAAAAAGATTGCTCCAAAAGGATCAATCCTGATTTTTATCGACGAGATCCAATATTCGGAAGTTGCCGTGCAGATGCTCCGGTATTTTTATGAAGACGCACCGGAGTTGCATGTAATAGCAGCTGGATCGATGCTTGAAACGCTGATCAATAAGAAGATCCATTTCCCGGTTGGAAGAGTAGAGTTCATGAAAATGTACCCGGTTACCTTCAGCGAATTTCTTGAGGGCAATGGGGACGGAGTTGCATTGGAACTATTAACACGGGACACCATTCCAGAATATGGCCATGATCAGTTGACGCGGCTTTTCAACCGTTATACGCTGGTGGGAGGCATGCCGGAAGCCGTATCCGCTACGCTGGTTTTGGTGAATCATCCTATGGTTCGCGCGATGTTTCCGAGGCATTCACAATTCTGGAGAAGACAATGTTGTTCCTACCCGTCCGGCCCACTGTTTGCCTAACGCTACCGCTTATACCAGATTACCGGAAGTCAATGAAAATTTTCGGATTGGATGCTGGTCTGATCAATTTTCAATTCGGGAAACAGGTTGATTACCTGGAGCATTTAACACTTACCGATATACTGGCTGGCAGAATAGCCGAACAAATTACCGCTCAGGAGTTAATTGCAACGGTTTTGCCTCCGTTTTCAGAACTTAATTTCTGGACGCGGGAAAAGAGCCAGTCGCAGGCAGAAGTAGATTTTGTGTTGCCCTATAATGACTGGCTCATCCCAATTGAAGTAAAATCAGGTAAAACCGGAAAGCTGAGATCATTACATTCATTTATGGATCAGTGTGAGCACAACCTGGCTGTTAGAGTTTATTCCGGTCCCCTTTTAATTCACTCTGACAAAACTATTAAGGGAAAGGAGTTTAAGCTGGTCAATCTTCCGTTTTATCTCATTTCCAGGATGGGGGGGATTTTGAAGAACGTGATGCGGGAAGCGTGATGCGGAGGATTGAAAAGAGGCGACTATCTGTACCGGCATTAATTCAATTGAACAAAAACCGTAATATTGTGTATCGAAAATAAAGATCGTAAAAAAAGCTATATCGTGTTCCACACCAATTCGGATAGAGATCTTTTTGTGGTTAACAAATTAACCAATCATTTCAATGAATCCATTATCATACACGAAGTTATGATGGATATGCTGAGTATTACCGTTACAAAAGAGATTATTCATGATACCCTGCTGCTGCTCCGCGATGACAATGAGTTGCAGTACAACTTTTTAACCACTTTATGCGGGATGCACAATCCGGAGAAAGATGAGCTCGGGGTAGTTTATCACCTGCATAGTTTTGTAAACAATCATCGGATCCGCATACGGACCTCTACGCCTCTCCTGAATCCTGTAATACCCAGTGCAACAGACATCTGGCCTTCAGCTAACTGGATGGAACGCGAGACTTTTGATTTCTTTGGAATTCAATTTGAGGGACACCCCAATCTGAAACGCATATTAAATGTGGATGAGATGACCGATTTTCCGCTGAGGAAAGATTTTCCTCTGGAAGATCAAACCCGTGAAGATAAAAACGACGGAATGTTTGGAAGATAAATGGCAAATCGAAAGCATACGGATTATTGGGTCAAAGATGAGGTGACCTCTGATGAGCTCAGGGAATATAACACCCTGAACGTAGGCCCTACTCATCCTGCAACACACGGAGTTTTCCAGAACGTAATGTTAATGGATGGTGAGTTTATCGTAAATACCGAACAAACAATAGGTTACATTCATCGCGCTTTTGAAAAAATTGCTGAGCGACGACCTTTTTACCAGATTACCCCGCTCACTGACCGGTTAAATTATTGCTCGGCACCATTAAATAACATTGGCTGGCACCAAACGGTTGAAAAGCTTCTCAGCATTGAAACGCCCAAGCGGGTTGATTACCTCCGGATTATCGTTATGGAACTGGCCCGGATTGCCGACCACCTGATTTGCAACAGTGTAATTGCCGTTGATAGCGGAGCACTTACCGGATTCACTTATATTTTTCAGGACCGGGAGTTTATTTACGAGATTTACGAGGAGATTTGCGGATCCAGGTTAACCACCAATATGGGCAGGATTGGCGGATTTGAGCGCAATTTCAGTGCAAAAGCATGGGAAAAGATCCGGCATTTTCTGAAATCCTACCCAGACAAGCTGAAGGAATTTGAGAAATTGCTGATCAGGAACCGGATATTTATGGATCGCACCATCGATGTGGGACCATTTTCGGCCGATCGTGCACTTGCTTATGGTTTTACCGGGCCCAACCTTCGCGCATGCGGTGTTGATTACGATGTGAGAGTGATGAATCCATATTGTTCTTATGAGGAGTTTGACTTTATTGTTCCGGTTGGACAGAACGGTGATACCTATGACCGTTTTATGGTGCGGCAGGAAGAGATGTGGCAGAGTTTGCGAATTATTCAGCAGGCACTGGACAAGCTCGATAAAATGCAGGATAAAGACACCTATTTTGCCAGTGGCACCAGCTATGTTCTGCCACCCAAAGAAAAAGTTTACAACAATATGGAAGCGCTGATCTGGCACTTCAAAATAGTGATGGGCGAAACGGATATTCCTGTTGGCGAGGTATATCATTGCATTGAAGCCGCCAACGGGGAACTGGGTTTTTATTTGGTAAGCGATGGCGGGCGCACTCCATCGAGGCTTCATTTCCGCCGGCCTTGCTTCATTTATTATCAGGCTTATCCTGAAATGGTAAAAGGGAACATGCTTTCGGATGCTATACTTACCATGAGTTCAATGAATGTAATTGCAGGAGAATTAGATGCTTAAAGGTGAAACACTCGATCTGGTGCACCGGATAATCAAACGATATCCTGAGGGCAAACAAAAATCGGCACTGATTCCGGTGCTACACATTGCCCAGTCCGAAAACGATGGATGGTTGAGTGCAGAAGCAATGGACGAGGTGGCCAAACTGCTGGGCATTCAGCCAGTTGAAGTTTTTGAAGTTGCCACTTTTTACTCGATGTTTAATCTACAGCCGGTTGGGAAATGTGTTATTGAAGTCTGCCAAACCGGGCCGTGCTGGCTCAAGGGAGCAGAAGAAATCCTGGCACATTTCCAGAAGCGGCTCGGGATAAAACCCGGGGAAACCACCCCTGACGGGAAGTTTACCTTAAAAACCGTGGAATGCCTGGCTGCCTGCGGAAGAGCACCTGTTATTCAGGCAGGTACTGAATACTATGAGAACCTTACCATACAAAAGGTTGATAACCTGCTGGATCAATGGATGGCTGACGATAAAAATTCGCACTCAAATCCTTACGCATAATCCATGGTACAGCAAATCCTTTTAAACAATATTGAAGTACCCGGATTGGCCGGAATTGAGGTATACAGGAAGTTGGGCGGATACTCATCGCTAGAAAAGGCATTGAAAAGTATGACCCCCGATGAGGTTACCGGGGAGGTCAAGCTATCAGGACTGAGAGGCCGTGGCGGGGCCGGATTTCCAACAGGAATGAAGTGGAGTTTTCTGGATAAGAGCACTGACAAGCCCCGGTATTTTGTTTGCAATTTTGATGAAAGTGAACCCGGAACATTTAAGGACCGGCACCTGGGGCAGTTAAACCCACATCTGCTGATTGAAGGGATGATCCTGGGCTCTTATGCACTTGGAGCCAGTGCTTCTTACATTTATATCCGCGGTGAGTTGTTTTATGTGATGCGAATTATTGAAAAAGCTATTGAAGAAGCTTATGCTCACGGATTTCTAGGTAAAAACATTGCAGGCAGTGGCTATTCGCTCGATCTGTATTGCCACCCGGGGGGTGGCGCCTATATATGTGGTGAAGAAACGGCGCTGCTTGAATCACTGGAAGGTAAGCGGGGCAATCCCCGCCTGAAACCACCATTCCCTGCGGTAGTTGGGCTTTATGGCTGCCCCACGGTAGTTAATAATGTAGAAACCATTGCCGCACTGCCATGGATTATTAATCATGGAGGAAACGCATACTCAGCCATGGGTATTGGAAACAGCAAGGGAACGAAACTCATATCCGCCTGTGGCCATATCAATAAACCAGGGGTTTACGAGATCGAGCTTGGGTTGCCAGTTGAGGAGTTCATCTATAGCGACCAATATTGCGGTGGCATCCTTAATGGTAACAAGCTCAAGGCGATAGTTGCCGGAGGATCATCGGTTCCGATTCTTCCTGCCAGTCTGATTTTGAAAACTGCCTCCGGTGCTCCCCGGCTAATGAGCTATGAATCTTTGGCTGAAGGCGGATTTGAAACAGGCACTATGCTGGGTTCGGGAGGGTTTATCGTTATGGACGATACCACCTGTATCGTTAAAAACCTGCTCACATTTGCACGGTTCTATCATCATGAATCATGCGGACAATGCAGCCCTTGCCGTGAAGGTACGGGCTGGATGGAAAAAATACTTCATCGCATGGAAGATGGCAGGGGTTCAATGGGAGACATCGACCTCCTTGCCGATATATCGAAACATATTGAAGGAACAACGATCTGCCCGCTCGGTGATGCGGCGGCATGGCCGGTATCGAGCGCTATCCGTCACTTCCGCGCAGAATTTGAAGAACACATTAAACTCCGGAAATGTCCCTATACAAAATAACTATCGATCATATTGAGATAGAGGTTGAACCGGGAACCACTATCCTGAATGCCGCGCGTAAAATAGGAGGCA
>CAIXKO010000233.1 GCA_903919925.1 uncultured Bacteroidota bacterium
ATCATACGGGTAAACAGCATTAAAAGTCTTTTGTTGTCCCGTGGTCCAGCTGCTGATGGTTCCGCTAAAAGTTCATGATTGTGTTGCGGCCCCGGCAGAATAAGAAAACAGTTTATTAACATTACCACCGGTTGCATCAAAAACCGCCAGGTTATCTGTGGCTTTCCAGGTTACCGCCACGGTACCCGGGGCCCCGATGTCTGTTTTCAGATCGGGCGAGCTGTACTGGGTGGCGGTGATGGTTACCAATCCACCGTTTACCTGCACTTCTTCTCTTTTGCATGAAAATAGCACAATAGCAATTACGAATAAAATGCTGAGATTTTTCATTTGAATAAAATTCTTTAAGACTGAATAATTAGCTTCAATTTCTTTGGTTTCGATTAGCATTGAAGCTATTACCAGTCACCTCCACTTGTAAAGTTGGATACCGATGAACCTGATCCGCCCGGGGCACCCGATATGGCCAGAGCTTTTTCAGGCTTGTTGAGCAGCACCATCATGGTTCCGGCTGCCAGGGTAATTTTGGCCGCTTTTTTCAGCGCCTTTCCGCGGGTCATGGTTTTTGTTTCCCCGGATTTTTCCACCTGGGTTTCTGCGTTTGTGGTTTTCATTTTGAAATAGTTTTTATCAATAATTACCGGGGTAAGGTATATACTAAAAAAATGGTTCTTTGTAGGATTTATCCTACACGCTTGTAGGATAAATCCTACAAAAAGGGTGAAGGGTAAAGGGTAAAGGGTGAAGGGTGAAGGAAGGGTGAAGGGTGAAGGGTGAAGGAAGGGGGGAAAGGATTAAGGAGGAAGGGGAGGGTTTGGCTGTCACTCGTCACTTGTCACTCGTCACTAAAAGACACGCAAATATGCGTCTCTACCCGGTGGTCCTTTCCACCCATCCCGTTTCTTTCTTCCGCATCACGCTTCACGCTTCACGTCCTCCCCAATTCACCTCCCCAACCAAAAAGATCCGCGCAAATTCGCGTTCCCGCAGGGATCCGCGTAAATCCGCGTGCCATTCCTCCGCATCACGTTTCACTAATCCATTTTGGAGTGAACATTTTGTACCTTTGTATAATTGAAAAGCTGAAAATGAAAAAAATTCCTTATGGCATAAGTAGTTACGAAAAAATAAAAGCTGATAATTACTACTATATCGATAAAACCAAATACATCGAAATAATAGAAAATTATGGCTCCACTTACCATTTTTTTCTCCGTCCCCGCAGGTTTGGCAAAAGCCTCTTCATTTCGATGCTTCAGCATTATTACGATATCAAAGCAAAAGATCAATTCAATGAGCTTTTCGGGGATACTTACATTGGCAAAAATCCGACACCCCTGCGCAATACTTTTCCTGTGCTGCGCTTTAACTTTTCCATGGTGAAAACCTTTGGAAAGATTGAAGATATTGAATTGTCGTTTTCACAATATATATTCGATTCGCTGAGAAATTTCGTGAACCGTTACAACGATCTTTTCCATTTATCTGAAATTATTGTAAACGATTTACTGACAACCTATAGCGGAAATACGGATGTGATCAGGAGCCTTTTTATGTTGCTTAGCGAACAACGCATTAAGGTATATGTAATTATAGACGAGTATGACAATTTTGCCAACAACATTTTAACTGAACATGGCGAAGAAACCTACACAAAAGTAACCCATGCCGGTGGCTTTTTACGAAACTTTTTCACTAATTTAAAGGGCCTGACTGATAACCGCGAAATAGACCGCCTGTTTATTACCGGCGTTTCGCCACTGGTAATGGCCGATGTTACCAGCGGTTTCAATATTGGCGACAATATCTCGCAGGACCCGCAACTCTCAGCAATGGTTGGTATTACCAATGAAGAAGCTAAACAAATGCTCGATTATTACAATTCTTTCGGCATTTTTAGCCAATCATTGGATTCCATTCTCGATGATTTTAATCTTTGGTATAACGGCTATTCGTTTAACCAGGCACTTGAAAGAGTGTATAATACCATTTCTGTATTGTATTATGTCAATCAATATATTAAAACCAAAAACAGGCCCGTCATTTTGACGGATGAAAACATGCGCACCGATTACGGGAAATTCCGCTTTTTACTGACAGAAAACAATAAGATAAACGGCAATTTTTCCATACTCAGGGAAATAGCCGAAAATAATGAAACAACCGGTAATTTTGTTCGTTCGTTTGCCCTGAAAGAATTGATAGATACCGATAAATTCAAATCGTTATTGTTTTATCTGGGCTTTACCTCAATTAAGGAAACTGATATTTTTGGTATTTACGTCTATACTGTTCCCAACAAACTGATAAAAATAATGATATGGGAATTCATTCAAAAATCGGTAAACGAGGTATATAATTTGCGCATGAACATCGATTTTTTTGCAGGCGCATTTCTGAAAATGGCCACTAAAGGTGAGTGGCAGCCTGTTCTCAAATATATCATCGAAAAATTCTACGAAGCGGTATCGGTGCGCGATTTTGTATTTCACGAGGAAGGGATAAAAACTTTTATCCTTGCCTGGTTAAACCTGGGCATTATGTATAAAACGTACAGTGAAAGGGAACTCAATCAAGGGTATGCCGATATTTATATGGAACCGGAGAAACGCTATGGCAGTGAAATCAAGTATGGTTACATCATGGAACTGAAATACATAAAATCAGCATTTCTGAAAACGAAAGCAAAAGCCGGGCCCGAAATACAACGGGCAATCGAAGCCGCCACAGCCCAATTGAACCAATATTTACCATACAACAATTGCACAACCACCAAAATTATTATCGTGGCTTCGGCTAAGAAATTGTTGTACATGGATGTAATAAGAAGCAGCGCGTAGGGCCGGGGTGGGTATAGCTCAGATACCGGAAGCCCTTAGGTTGACGGCTATGATTAAAGGGTAAAGGAAGGGTGAAAGGATTAACGAGGAAGGGGAGGGTTTGCCGGTCACTTGTCACTCGTCACTCGTCACTTCTTCAGTCACTTAGGAAAATTGCTGCAGAAAGGCAGGAGGGCAATATCAAACAGCCGGTAAGGATACCTACAGCTGTTAAACAGTCATTCCAGAATCACTATCTTTGGGAAAAGTAAACCAGAGAAGCATGGATACAATTAATCCCGACCTTAACAAACGCTACACGTACGCCGACTATCTTACCTGGATGGACGATGTGAGGCGTGAGCTGTACAATGG
>CAIXKO010000234.1 GCA_903919925.1 uncultured Bacteroidota bacterium
ATGGCATCAAATGCATCAATATCCACCAGGCCGATCTGATTGTTACGGACCACCGGGATCTCATCGCCAGTTATCTCGCGCAGATAATGTGCAATGTTATAGGTAAAACTGTCGTAATTATCCAGTAGTAATATTTTCATAATTGTGTATTCATAATGTTATTATTTCTGATCTGGTTTTATCTGCCAAACGAATAGCTTCACGCAAAGCTCCAAGTTTGTTGTTCACCTCCTGGAGTTCATTTTCTTCAATCGAATCAGCAACGATTCCGGCACCTGCCTGAAAAACCAGTTGATTTCCTATGGAGAGGAATGAGCGGATCATGATAGCCTGATTGAGACTTTTATCGAGTCCGATTTGTCCAATACACCCCCCATAGAATCCGCGGTTGGTATTTTCATATCTGGATATCAGTTCCATTGCCCTGATTTTTGGCGCACCACTTAATGTACCTGCCGGAAATGTATCTCCGAGCAGCCGGAAGAGATGGCTGTTATCAGTCAATTCCCCTGAAACGCTGGATACCATGTGCAAAACATGTGAGAAGAACTGAATCTCCTTGTAAGTGTCAACCGTTACGTTTATGGCATGCCGGCTAAGGTCATTTCTGGCAAGATCAACGAGCATTACATGTTCAGCATTTTCTTTGGGATCAGCGGAAAGCTGCTCCGCTAATCCGCGGTCTTTATCATCATCGCCCGAGCGCCGCAAGGTTCCGGCTATGGGGGCAATTATTGCCTTCCCATTTCTTACAATCAGATGAGCTTCCGGGGATGATCCGAATATTTTGTAACTTCCATAATCAAAATAGAAAAGGTAAGGTGAGGGATTAACCGATCGTAAATGACGATAAACATTAAATTCATCACCTAGAAACGGTTGCACAAAACGACGCGATAAAACGATCTGGTATACATCCCCTAAATGGCAATGCTTCTTCCCCGCCGATACCAGTTCTATGTACTCCTGATCGGTCAGATTTGAGGAGCATTCTTCCTTTGCCGAAAATGGAAATAGTGCGAAGTTGCGGTTGGTCAGTAAATCCTGTATTGAATTAAGCGTTGATGGCTCATCGTCGAAACGGTTTTCGATTAGCGTTACCGTATTTCGAAAATGGTTAATGGCGATTAGATAATGATAAAGGTGATAGCGGATTTCAGGAATGGAATTTGGGCTCTGGTCTGATTTAGGCGCGGGTACCGATTCAAAATGCGAAGCGGCATCGTATCCCATGTAACCAAAAAAACCATTGAGCCGATTTTCCCGGGACAAATCATCCGTCTCAAAAAGTGAAACAAACTGATCCAGGATGGCCGGAATATCAGTTCCATCAACTACCTCTGAATCCTTCCCGGGGAAAGATTGCCTGATACAGCCTTTTTCGATAATAATTCCCGCTACCGGCTCCAGGCAAATAAAGGAGTAATTATCGCGGCCACCATGGTAATCGCTACTCTCCAGAAGTATCGACCTCGGAAAAAGATCGCGGATTTTCAGGTACAGGCTTACCGGAGTTAGCGTATCGGCCAGATTTGTTTGGGTATGCGTGCGGATTTTGTACATGTTCATTATTTATTCAGGTTCAGTATTTTTCAGTTTGGTTCATAAAAAAAGCCCATCGTGAGTACGACGGGCCTGTATGTGAAATAGGGGCAACACGTTTGCTCACGGAAACCGGATCAGGTTACGTGCCACCACCAATTGTTAAAGTTCAACATCTGTTTCATAAGGTTGCAAAGATGAGGAAGAGAAATGAGAAATCCAAATATCGGTTATTACTCCCAGGTTTGCATGATATTAGCTGCCCAAAGTTTCTTTGCAAATTCGCGGAAAGCAGCTGGGCCTGCAGAAAATGCAGCGTCAAATTTATAATCACCACCATAAAATTCGTTTTCTGAAAGTTGTACTTTATTCTGGCCTCTCATCGCAAACTTCTGCTGCCCCTGGTACATAATTACTTTCATGTCGCACGGACTTACATCGCCATGGCAAACCGTTTTATACATCAACCAAACCTCTGCGGTTCCGTCATTATTTAGATCGGTAATCTGCAAGGTCTTATCAATGAATTGGGCTTCAATATCCAGCGGGCATTCCTTTATGAAATCATAAACCCTCCAGGTTTGCTTAATGGTCCCTCCTTTTGAAATGTAATGATATGCGTACAACGATGCATTCCAGTAATTTTCATCGTCAACCGTTTTTCCGATTGCCGGGCCAGCTTCCGTGGTGATCAGGATGTTGTCACCTGCCAAATCGATCCATTGAATAGCATTTTTAACCTTCCCTTCGAATTTTATTCCTTGTGGAATTCTAGTGGTATCCAATATCGTGATTTTAATAGTTTCTTGCCCCGATGCCATTACTGAACCTAACACGATAAAAATGAAAAGTCCGGTTTTTATTCTATTGTTCATCTGTTAGATTGATTAAAAGTTTTATTTCCTTTTTGTAATAGATAACACAGCAATTACTATAAAGAGCAAAATACCTTCCACAATAACCGGAATGTTGTGACCGATGCCAAAAAGTACTCCGGTGAGCGTACTTCCCACAAATGACCCTACATTCTGAAAGGTGCTGTATACTCCGGTAACTGTACCGCGAATAGTACTGCCAGTAAGAAGGGTAACCGCTGCCGGAAGGGTGGTGTTCAAAGACATAAAGCCGGCCATAAAGAAAAAAGCACTAATAATTAGAGTAATCAAGGTTATCGGGAACAGGAGCAATACCACCATGCTCATAAGCAGTAAGGTAAACCCGGAAACTAAAACAGTAGTTAGTTTTCCTTTATCGGCCATAACACTGCTGACCCGCAAAAAAATCAGTGCAGTGAGTGTGGTGGGCACAAATATCACCCAGTTCAGGTTTGTTTGATGCAACAAATCGAGATGTACGGGTATCAGGAAAAAGAATGAAGTCAACACGTAATTCATCATGACACCGGCCATCAGATATCCCCAAACTTTCCGTTGCTTGAATACGGCAACAACATCTTTCCTTTTTATTCCTGATCGGGTGGTTGGAGTATGAGCCGGCAAAGTGATCTGAATAAAAATGATCACGCCGATGACCAGGATAAAAATGGCCAGAAAAACATCATTAACGGTCATAAACCGATGCAGTACAGGTCCCACAATAAAAGACAAAATACTGGCAATACCCACAAAGATCCCTGGATAAGCCATCGCCCGGCTCCGCCTTGCAGGCTCGATCCGATCCCCAATCCAGGCAAAAATTACGGTACCGATCGCCCCGGCTCCCTGAACGGCACGAGCGATGATCAAAACCCAGATATCATGGGCGAAATATCCGATGATTAGTCCAAATGCATTGATTGTTAATCCTATTAGAATCATTCGCTTTCGGCCATATCGGTCGCTCCAGTTACCATATGGTATCTGAAGGAAAGCTTGGGTTAGCCCAAAAACTCCAATTGAAAAGCCCACTAACCCGGGAGTATTCCCATCCAGGCCTTCTCCAAAAACTGCCAAGAACGGCATCACCAACAGCAATCCCAACTGCATCAATGCCAGAGTAATACTAATCCCCAGCAAAAACTTCTTTTCCTCCCCCTTAAACAACCTCTCCCTCATCCCTTCCCCCTTCATCCCTCCTCCCTTAATCCCTCCTCCCTTCATCCTATCATCCTTTCATCCTTTATTCCTTTATTTCTTTAATTGGCACATTAGCACATTAGCACATTGGCACATTAGCACATTGGCACATTAGCACATTAGCACATTAGCACATTAGCACATTAGCACATTAGCACATTAGCATATTAGCAAATTAGCCCATTATCTCCCCCTCCAAAAAAGTTACCCCCTCCCCACAAATCTCCACTCTGTTTCCCCGGTGGCGGCAGATCAGATCGCCCCCGCGCTCGGAAAGCTGACGAGCAGTCAATTCGTTTTTTGCCAGTTGACGGCACCAATAAGCTGTTAGGGAAGTATGCGCTGATCCGGTAACCGGATCTTCATTGATTCCTACCTGCGGACCAAAAAACCTCGATACCACATCAACCCAGTCTCCCGGAGCAGATACAATTACTCCCCGTGCTTTAACTTTTCCAAGTTGTGTGAAATCGGGACTCATGTTTTCAATATCAGACTGTTTCTGATAAATCAGAAGGTAATCGGTTTTACCCTGATAGCAGAATAGCGGTTCTTTTCCACCCAAAGATTCAATTAATCCATCCGGAATTTCAGCAGGTTCCAGTTCGTCGATCGGAAAATCAAGAACATATCTTTTCCCTTCCCTAAAAACACGTAAAGGGCCGCTTCTGGAAGAGAAGTTAAGTTCCGGACCATTGAATTCCAGATGGTTAAATAACACATGTGCTGTTGCCAGGGTTGCGTGACCACATAGATCTACTTCCACTTTTGGGGTAAACCAGCGTATATGAAACCCGTCTCCTGTTGGTACAAAAAATGCAGTTTCGGCCAGATTGTTCTCCATTGCTATACGTTGCAGCATGTTTGCCTCCGGCCATTCCTCCAAAGGAACTACAGCGGCAGGGTTGCCACTGAAAAGTCTGCTGGTGAAAGCATCTACCTGATATATTTTCATTGCTAAAGTTGTTGTTTATTAATCACTTAAATCTGTAACCTTTGATGATTATTGCAAAACTTACAGCCTTAATATTGGGACCACAAATTCCAGATTTACCTTCCGGTCCGGTTCCGCAAAATCAGGTGCCAAAAGTAAGGAAAACCTTATTCCTAATGGTATTTCAACAATATTTAACCACTTCAAATCAAATATAAGCTCCGATCCACACGATACAAAGATCCCATTGGAACTGTTATTTAACCTGACTGGGATGGAGGCATATCCGTAATCAGCAAAAAGGTTTGCCCTGATCCGGGAAAAGTAGACAATTCCAAACATTCCAAAATCGGGATAAATCAGTGGAAAATGGTAGGCGCTTTGAATAGTAAACATCCAATCATTCACCGGTATAGAATAACCTCTGGGATAGAGGAAAAGATCCATGAATTGATGCAGGTTCTGCGCTGGCTCCCTTTTCCATCCGGTACTAATAATCAAACTTTGATTGGGAGTGAAACCCCTCGAAGCAAAGTCTCCAATTATTTGATATTGAGAAGCGTGCAAAGAACCAACGGACTGGTTGGCCTTGAGCTCCACACTTATTCCCAATGGAGTGGCTATGTTTTGGTAGGCTTTCTTTTTGATCGAGGAAAGTTTAGCAGATCCTTCAATCGAACTCACCACCAGAGAACCAATAACGGAACCTGATCCTTTTTCCAAACTTTTAACTGAAATGTAGTTGTATCCCAATTTTAAATCTGCAATCCGGAAATTTTCCCCTTTAGTAAGATTCAGCGGTAGCCTCACCCCAAGCGATAATTGATCGTTCAGGTCGATAGGTCCTGCCGTATCGGTTTTGTTGATAAACGACAAAATATCGGGGTGCCGGTAATACCTGGAAAGCCCGGCTGACAGAATTGGAAAATGTCCGCCATATTCGATGGCTGCACTGAAGCCCGGTGTTTTTTCATTGTAATAATAGTTGAAGCCACCTTCCAAATGTAGGTTGCTAAGAATATTGTCGGACACCAGATTAATTCCGGCGGAATAAATACCCGGTGAGATCATCCAGCTATGAACCCTTACCGGGTGCTGCAATTGCCTGTATGAGGTTACTGCAAGTTTTTGATCGGGGATTTTATCGAAAATATTTCCTCCTTCAGCCGCGAAATAATTTAATTCGGTGATGCTACTATTGCTATCCTTTTCAGGCTGCACCTGTTTCCACAGCAAGGAGTCCATTGAAGCCACGACCAACCGGTATCCCTTTTTGTCAAAATCGGAATAAAGCAATTGTTTTTGGTCATTACTGACTGCCGGATAGTAAGCGCCAAATTTTGAGCTTGTTAACTGGCTGATGGATTGATCAGATCTGGAAAGAGAAAATATATTGTTTATTCCACTAAACCCCGATGTAAACAGAATAGATTCCGGCATGACAAACACCTCTCCGATGATCTGGTTATACTCTTCTGACATACTTTTTGGACCTTCGGAAGGAAACAGCCGCTGACGAATTACCAGCATATTGCCATTGGGAGTTCTTGCAGAGCTGATAATACTTCTACCATCATTGTCCCATTTGGGGTAGGTGTAATAGAGGTTTCCAGGGTTGGGTAAGGTAAAATTCTCATTGCCGGATTGGCTGTCCAGAATTTTCAGAAGGCAATGGTTGGCGGAATCAACCGCAGCAACAACAATCCAATTGCCATCTGGAGACAGGGCAGGGGAGAAATATCTTTTATGATGGGTCAGATAAATCTTTTTACCGGTATTTCTCTGATAAACAACTATATCGGAATAGTTGTGAGACGAATACCTTGCATCCCAGTTGACCTCGGTCCAGGCGATCTGATTTTCAGATGTTGAAAAGTAAGGATCCTGGGATATCCCTGTGGTGCAGATCCTGGTTTCCTTACCATCCGAAGAAATCCGGTAGATGGCACCTATCTCTTTGTAGCTTTCTTTGTAAACCAATAGTTCACCATTTTTTTGAATTACCGGAAACCGATAATCGGTAACGGTGCCGGATAACTTTGCCAAGGGTACAAACGGAGTGATAATAGTGCGATCTAATTCACTCTGCCAGATTTTTTTATAGTCGTCCAATGCTTTTTTGTAAAATAATCTGGTGTTCAAGCCGGTAAAAACGCTAACAGCGTTAGAAAATGGATAAATGATTCCCTTTAGCCAGGAATTCCTATATAAAACCTGGGTCCATAAATCATTGCCATATTTTTCCCTGCCAAAGCTACATAGCAGATAGCCAAGCTCATAAGCATTAGGAACCAGATCAAAGTAGGAACCGTTGCGGGCCGTCATGTAGCTATATTTGGTATCACTCAGGAGGATACTCCGGTATTGCTGAAGAAATGATGGCATTCGGCCACGGCCCTGCTTGGAAAGTGCTGTTTCAGTGGCTACTGCATCACCCTCGAAAAACCAGGTGGGGGTAGTGATATTCATGAGGGTACCCCAGCCGGTATCGCCGGTGAGCCACCAGGCAAGTTTGGTAAAACCCCGCCGCATATTAATATATTGTAAGGCATGCCGGTATTCATGAACCGACAAAATGTCGAGCCAGGGACCACTGCCAATTGCAAATCCGTCCTGCAAAGGAGTGGTGAAGAACTCCGACTTGAAAGGCATTAGAGAAACATATCCGTTTGAAATGATACCCTTGTTATTCAGGATCAAATCAAGTTTATTTGAGAGTGGCCCTATACTGGTCCGGTTATTTTCACTCAAATACAATATATTATTGGCTACTCTGTTGGCCTGAAATTCCAGACCTTTCGGAAATATTACCCTAACAACCGGAGTATTTATTTGTTGCCAGTTAATGCCGGGTTTGAACCCTCCAAAGCCTTGCGAAAAACCCTGTCCGGTTGAAAAAAGGACAAAACCCAGTAAGATCAAATTATGCCAGGCAAAATTCAAAAGGTATACCGATGGCCTCATGTCCAAAGTGTTAGTTAATCTGCTAAATTAACTAAAGATTGGCTGCTTTGAGGATTTATGGCAAATTTTGGAGCGTAAGAGGGATTTGGGAAAGGAAAGAGGGCAGGAGGGCAGGAGGGCAGAAAGGAAGAAAGGCAGGAGGGCAGGAGGGCAGGAAGTAAAGAAATATGGATAAAGGAAGGGTGAAGGGGGAAGGGGGAAGGAAGAATGAAGGTTGATGAATTGATGGTTTGTAGGGGTTGAAGATTTTCAACCCCATCCAAAATAAGTCAAGTCCTGAGGCTCTTCACGTTCCTCAGGCTACCCAATGCCATTTCTCCGATTTTATACGGCCGTCAACTGAAACGACAATCAATTTCACTGGTATTTTTCTGCTGCACTGCGATAATGCCTGTTCGGCCATTTGAAGCAGACCTCCGCAGCAGGGAACTTCCATGATCATAACAGTAAGCATATCTATTTGACTGTCATCAATTAGTACCTTGAGTTTTTCCACATAAACTTCCCGGTTTGAATCGAGTTTTGGACAAGCAATAGCCAGGGTTTTTCCATGCAGGTATTCTGGATGAAAGTTGCCAAGGCTGAAAGCGGTACAGTCAGCGGCCAGCAATAAATGTGATCCATGGAAATGCCCGGCACGCGGGTTAATTAAATGCATTTGTACCGGCCAGTGGGAAAGAGCTGATGCCTGTGCGCGGCCCGATGCTGCTTCAGCCAGAGGAACAGGTGTAAAAGTCTGTGTTTTTGATCCGGCACATCCGCATGGAATTTCGAATCCTTCAGCTGGATCTTTGTGCGCATGGTGCCCTTCATGCTTTTGATCGTTGTGATGCTTGTGGTGGTGGTGATGCCCTGAATCGGCATGATGGCTATGATGACTGTGTTGGCTGCCATCCTCTTTTTTGGGGTCATTTTTGGCCATCGGCATATTGTGTACTGCTTCAAGCACTTCGTCCGTGTTGTAATCCAGCTTATCCTGGTTTTCCAGCATAAATTTTACTCCCTGTCTGAGAAAATCCTTTTCGCCATGCTCTTTCAAATGCCCCAGGTGGGCAATCATCGTATTTTTCCCCTTACTGATCATCTGCTGCATCACCTTGATTTCATCATAGGGTTCTGCTTCACGTTCCTCAATGGTAATGGCTCCTTCAGGGCAGTGTCCTATGCAGGCACCGAGGCCGTCACACATGAGATCGCTCACCAATCGTGCTTTTCCGTCGATCACCTGCAGTGCGCCTTCATGGCAATTGGGTACACACAATCCACAGCCATTGCAAAGATCTTCATCGATGTTTATTATTTCTCTTTTCATGATGTTTAAGTTTTCTGGGTTTAAGTTTTCTGATTCAATAATCCATTCAAATTATTTGGCAAAGATATCGGGTTAGCGACTGATTATTTGTTACAATTGTTACAAATATTTATAGTTCATGGATTGGATTGAAAAAGCATCTCAGTGCCCGATATTAACGGGAGTTGATTCTAAAACCCTGCTGGAACTTTTCGGTTCATTGCAATTTCAGATTAAAACTTTCAAGCGTGATGAGGTTATGGCAATGCAGGGAGATGAGGTTAACCGATTGATGATTCTGTTGGAAGGATCGGCACGTGGTGAGATGACCGATTTTTCAGGACATGTCATTAAAATAGAAGATGTTGCAGCGCCCAGACCACTGGCAGGGGCATTCCTTTTTGGCACAGATAACCATTTCCCGGTAGATGTTTTGGCCAATGAGCCCGTTAAGGTTCTAATCATTTATAGAAACGAATTTCTGAAAATGCTTCGCATGAATGATGGCATTCTCATCAATTACCTGAATCTGGTGGGATCAAAGGCCCAATTCCTTTCACGGAAAATTAAGTTTCTTTCCTTTAAAACCATCAAAGGGAAGATTGCCCATTATCTGATAGGGTTAGAATACGATTCATCGGGATACACTAAAATACCAGCCAGCCAGCAAGAACTGGCTGATCTTTTTGGTGTGGCCCGGCCCTCTGTGGCACGCGCCATAGGGGATCTTGAGGCGGAGGGTTTAATATCCAACCAATGCCGGATGATCAAAATCCTGGATAAAGCAGGTCTGATGAAGTATCTGAATGAATAGCCTTACGGTCTATTTTAAAAGTACTTCATCGATGATCTTCTTAAAACGAGCTTTATTCTCTGCGTGATTGGCACTGGCTCCGGTTGACATCTGTGGTTTTCCTACCATCGGAATAACCAGGAAGGCCGGTATGTTTTTTACACCGAATAACCCTGCTAATTCCTGCTCCTTGTCTGTGTTAATCTTATAAATGTAAACTTTACCGGCGTACTCGGCTGCTAATTCTTGTAATGCCGGAGCTACCTTTTTGCACGGTCCGCACCAATCAGCATAGAAATCAATAATTGCAGGCTTATCACCCTTATAAACCCAATCCTTCTTGTTCTTCTCAAAATCCATTACGCGCTTTAAAAATTCACTCCTGGTTAAATTGATGGGAACCGAATCTACTTTGGTTGTTTTTACAGTTATTCCTGCAAAACTGGCAGGGATCATGCTTAGAAACAACAAAATCGGCAAAATTGACTTTTTCATATTAATTATATATAGATATATGCATATACTCATAAATAATGCCATTTCTATAACCCAACTACTTTTTTTTCCTGAAAGAGCAGTTGGATGAAGGGATCAAACCGTATTTTACTGATAGGAAAGGCGACAGGCAGGATGAAATGTTCCTTCCTTTCATGAATCGGAACCTTGCAATACCATTGCTGAACAGGTTTTAAAGTATCCTTCCCAATGGATTCACCGATCAGCTCCAAGGGCAAAGTAAAATCAAAAACTGGTTGATTTTGAACTTGTTGAATATCGATTTCTACTTGATTTTTAATTTTATTGAATTTCCAGGACCATTCAATTTCCGGTTGGCCTGGAATTTCAAGCCACTGATGAAAAAAACGGCTGAGCGATTTACCTGACACATTTTCCATCACCGCTTGAAAATCGGCAGTTGTTGCGTTTTTATCGCGATAGACCGAATAATAATTCCTCATCCCGGTCCAAAAAATCTTGTCACCAAGCTCCTGCCTGAGCATATGCAAAACCCAGGCACCTTTATCATAAGAATTGGTACTCAACAGGTCCATGAGGTTGGTTATCGTAGTATCGACAACTGGTTTATGGGTTTCTTCATAATATCGGATCACAGATTTTCGCATATCCGCCATACTGGCACTCAATTTCCGACCAGCCAGGAGAGAGTCGGCATAACAGGCTTCGAGATAAGTGGCAAAACCTTCGCTCAGCCATACTTCATGCCAGTCGTTTTCAGTAACGGCATCGCCAAACCATTGATGGGCGATTTCATGAGCCAATAAACTATGCAATTGGTTTTTGCCAGTTACCGATTTCTCGTAATAGAAAATGCATCCGGAATTCTCCATTCCTCCAAACATCGTCTTAGATTGAACATTGGCCAGTTTTTCATAGCTGAACGGACCAATCAGATCCTGGTAAAAAGTCAGAATTCCAGCGGCTGGTTGATAATCCTTGAACCCATTTTCCCGATTCTGACTATAAACCCAGGTTTGTACCGGTATTTCTTTCGAGAATCCCGAAGTGGTCCAGGCAAAATCTGCTACCCCAATAACCATTACTTTTGTTGGTACCGGAACATTTTCAACCCAATGGCTAACTTTCACCCGGTTGCCAAAAGACCCTTCAAGAGGATATTCGCTAAAAAGATATCCGTTGCTGACTACCTTATATTTTTCTGGTGCAGTTACAATAAATTCCACAGTAGCCTTATCATACGGATGGTCCATGCATGGAATCCAGTGATGTGCCCTGTTTGGCCAGTTATCGGCAAAAAAAGTGCGGTCACCAAATTTGTTTTTCGAAATGATCAGTCCATCAATGGGAATCCCTGAATAAGATATAGATAATGAAAGCATTCCGGGTCGTTGAAGGGAATCCGGAATCTCAATTTCAACGCGGTCATGGAGATGTTTCCAGTTTAGGATTTGTATCCCTGTTTTAATACTGGCAATAATCATCCCCTTTCCTTCCTGGTTAACCCCGGCAAGATCAAATTCAATAAGTTTGCCTGCATTTTTTATGTTCAGGCTGATTTTTGACGTTCCTTCGATTCGGTTTGTGCTATCGTTTAGGGTAATGCTAAAACAATAATGGACGACATCTGCATTTGGATTCCGCAAGTATCCGTCCTTACCAAAAGATTCACCAGGACCAGCAAACAGGAGGAAAGTTGCCAGGAATGAAAGAAATTGGATAATCATACTTATTTTTCAGAGTTCAAAAATAGGCCAAAACCACTGAATGTTGATAGTTTTAACTAGCACAACCATCCAAACACTCGCAACTCCCGCAATACCAATAAATAAGAAATCAAATGATCATGCAAATTACAATCAAGCTTCGGTTTATTGTTCTGGGACTTTTACTGGCCACTTTTACAGGTTTTTCTTCAGTACCTGAGGATGGCCGGTTTCCGAAAGATCCCAAAGTTGCTGTAATACCTGAGTATGCTGATTATTTTAAAGACAGTTACCAAGCCAGCCGCCTCGATTTTCTGATCAGGGCGGAGGTGCTGTCATTAAAATTCAAAGGAACAGAGAAATTGGCTATTGCGGTACCTTCAAAAGAAACGAAGGAACTATTTGTAGATGTGTTTTATATTCCCGCACTCAAAAATTCAGAAAACCTTTTGGTGATTTCCTGTGGAACCCACGGGGTTGAAGGTTATGCGGGCAGTGCCATTCAGCGGATGATCATGGAAAAGTACATTACCCCTGAAAATCTGGAAAACACCGGGGTTTTGCTGATCCATGCCATGAATCCCTATGGGTTCAGCAGGATCAGGCGAGTCACGGAAAACAATGTGGACATGAATCGTAACTGTGACGCAACGGCCGATCTTTTCAATAATAAAAATGAAGGGTATACCAAGCTCTATAAATTTATCAATCCTGATAAGAGGGCAAGTTTAGGCAGTTTCCAAAACCGGCTTTTTGTGGAGCGGGCCATTTTAAAAATTGTTAAGGCAACTATGCCTGTACTCCGGCAAGCGGTTTTACAAGGCCAGTATCAGTATCCTGAAGGATTGTATTATGGAGGCAAAGAATTTGAACATCAAGTGATTGCTCTCAAGCCCAACTTAATAAGGTATGCCAGTGGTTACAACCGGATTATTCACATTGACTTACATACCGGATATGGGGCTCGTGGTAAAATGCATCTCTTTCCTAATCCAGCTTTAAACAAGAACGTAAAAGAAGGTACTGAAAAACTCTTTGAAGGCTACCAGATCGACTGGGGTGATTCAAAAAACTTCTACACCATAACCGGCGATTTTTCCAATCTGATCGGGAAAATGCTTCCGGAAAAGCTCGTGATACCGATGACACTTGAATATGGCACCATGGATAGTCAGAAAACGATGGGATCATTGCGCTCCATTCAGAATATGATTCTGGAGAATCAAGGTTTTCACCACGGTTATAAAAACGAGAGAAGTGAGCGTAAAATCAAAGGTTGGTTACAGGAAATGTATGCGCCATCGTCGCCGGTATGGAGAACCATGGTCATGGAGCAGAGTAACGAATTGATGGGCAAGGTTTTTAACCGGGTAAAATAGCGGTCCCGTCGTGGAGGACCCACGTGTCCTCCCGCCCCCCCACACCCACACCCACACCCTTTCTCATCCTGCACCCACACCCCTTTCCGCCTAAGAAATCCGGCTCCAATCTTTAATTTCCCTTTTTTGTTTAGCCAGCTGTTCAACCAGAACCTCATTTTCGGCTGATTCCAAAAGCGGATCTATTTCCAGAACTTCCTGGGCAACGCGCCGGGCATGTTCCAGTATTGCCGTATCGGTTAGCAGGTTAGCGATAGATAGATTAAATGGAACTCCACTCTGCTGGGTACCCTCCAGATCGCCCGGTCCCCGGAGTTTCATGTCGACTTCGGCAATTACAAAGCCATCATTTGTTTGGGTCATGGTTTCGATCCTGGTTTTTGCCTCCTTCGATAATTTAAAACCACTCATCAATATGCAATAGGACTGATCAGCTCCCCGGCCTACGCGGCCTCGTAGCTGATGCAGTTGACTGAGCCCAAACCGTTCAGCACTCTCAATCATCATAACTGAAGCATTGGGTACATCCACTCCAACCTCGATCACTGTTGTGGAAACCATAATTTTAGTGATGCCTTTAACGAAATAGTCCATTGCTTTGGCCTTTTCCTCAGGTTTCATCTGACCATGTAAAACAGAAACCGCGTACTCAGGAGCTGGGAAAGCGCGTGTAATGCTCTCGTAACCATCGTATAAGTTCTTGAAATCCAATTTTTCCGATTCCTGGATTAGTGGATACACAATATATATCTGGCGGCCGAGCGCAATTTGTTTTCGCAGAAATTCGAACACAACCAACCGTTTAGAATCAAAGTAATGAGCGGTATGAATCGGTTTCCGGCCTGGAGGCAATTCATCGATCACCGATATATCCAGATCGCCGTAAAGAGTCATTGCCAGCGTTCTTGGAATCGGTGTAGCCGTCATAACCAATATATGTGGGAGAATTCCATCAGCCTTTTCCCACAGCCTTGCACGCTGGGCTACTCCAAAGCGGTGCTGTTCATCGATCACCACCAACCCAAGATTTTTGAACTGAACGGTATCTTCAATCAGGGCATGGGTTCCAATCAGAATATCCAGTTCACCTTCCCTCAGTTCCTCATGAAGGGAGTTCCGTTGCCTGGTTTTTGTGGAACCGGTAAGGAGCCTCAAATGGATCGGAAGGTTGGCCAGCATGCGGGTAAATGTTTGAAAGTGTTGCAGTGCCAATATTTCCGTTGGGGCCATCAAACAAACCTGGTAGCCATTATCCAGGGCGATTAGCATGCTCAGGAGTGCAACCAGGGTTTTTCCGCTGCCAACATCTCCTTGAAGAAGCCGGTTCATTTGTAAACCCGATCCAAGGTCTTTGCGGATTTCCCTCATTACTTTTTTTTGAGCACCGGTCATTTCAAACGGAAGGTTCTCGGTGTAAAAGCGGTTAAACAAATCTCCGATCTTCGGAAAAACATATCCTTTAATTTTGCGGTTTTTCCAGTTTTTCTGACGAAGCAAACCTAGTTGTATCTGAAAAAACTCTTCAAATTTGAGTCGGTAGCGGGCATTTTTTAGTGAATCCTGATCTTTTGGGAAATGAATGTTCAGGATGGTTTCATTGATACCTGGAAATTTCAGCGACTCCAGCAAGCCGGGAGGAAGTGATTCCGGAATTTTGCCATAAACCTTTTGTAGAAGCTGATATTGGAGTTTGTGAATAACCCTGGAAGTGAGAAAGTTGCTCTTCATTTTTTCGGTAGTAGGGTAGGCTGCCTGATAAGTATAAGGATAGGCAACCTGCTCTGTTTTGGCCGATTCCTCCATCTCGGGATGCATTATGGAAAATTTTCCATTGAAAATTGCGGGTTTACCGAAGACCACATATTCCACTCCCAGTTTAATTGTTTGCTGAACCCATTTTATACCTTGAAACCAAATCAGCTCAATGGAACCAGAAGTGTCCTCAAACCGGGCAGATAAACGCATTTTAGGTTTTTTACCGACTAATTCCATGGTTGCAATTTTCCCACGCAGCTGAATTAAAGCCTGGTCTGATTCAATTTCGCTGACGGTGTAGAACCTGGTACGGTCGGTGTATTTGTATGGGTAATGCCGGATTAAGTCATCGAAGGTGTTCACTCCGAGCTCTTTAAATAGGATTTCGGCCCGCTTTGGACCCACTCCGGGTAAAAATTTTATATCTGACAGTAATACTGAATCCATAGCGGACGAAATTAGCAGTTATCGTTGGCTTTGTTAAATATTGTTAATAATTCCGCGTTATTATCGTGAATCCTTATTAACGGGTATTTTTGCATTTAAACCGCTTAGATTATGGAACAAATGATTTCCCTCAGGGGACTGGTTAAAAATTACATGGTGGGAACACAGGTTGTTGAAGCATTACGTGGAATCGATCTGGTGATAAAAAGAGGTGAATATGTAGCCATTATGGGGCCTTCAGGGTCAGGGAAATCTACATTGATGAATATTCTGGGTGCTCTGGATACGCCAACCAGCGGCCATTATTTTCTGAATGGAACCGATGTCAGCCAGATGGTTGATGATGAACTTGCTGTGATCCGCAACAAGGAAATCGGTTTTATTTTTCAAACATTCAACCTTTTGCCGCGTTATGATGCTCTCGAGAACGTGATACTCCCTCTTATTTATGGAGGAGTTCCAAAGCATGAGCGAAAAGTGCGTGGTTTAAAAGTGCTCGATAAAGTTGGTTTGGCCGATCGGGTAACCCATAAACCGAATGAGCTTTCCGGAGGTCAGCGCCAACGTGTGGCGGTTGCAAGGGCCCTTGTTAATAATCCTTCGATTATTTTGGCAGATGAGCCAACCGGTAACCTGGATTCAAAAACCTCTGTTGACATCATGCAACTCATTGGCGATATCCATGAGCAGGGCAATACCATCATTGTAGTAACTCATGAAGAGGATATTGCCAAGCGTGCACAGCGGATTATTCGCCTGTTAGATGGGCATATTGAAAGCGATAAGCCAAATACTCACAGGATTAGCTAATTGTAAAACTTTTTTTCGTCCCTTGGTGTATATTATAGGAAATAATTTACATTTGCGGAAAATTAGCCCCTAATAATCTACAGATATGTATTGGACACTTGAATTAGCCTCCAAACTGGAAGACGCCCCCTGGCCAGCAACCAAGGATGAACTGATCGATTTTGGTATCCGCTCCGGAGCACCTTTAGAAGTTATCGAAAATTTGCAGGAAATAGAGGATGAAGGTGAAATCTATGAGAGTATAGAGGACATCTGGCCTGATTATCCCAGCAAGGACGATTTCTTCTTTAATGAGGAAGAATATTAATAAAAAGGCACCTGAAGGTGCCTTTTCTATTTCCATATCCTGATATCTTCACGTGTCTTAGGACGCTTTTCATCTAACCATTTGAATCCCTCCAAACGCAAATCACCGGCTCCCAGGTCCTTCAAAGGAGTTAATTTTGAGTCCGGATCAGTAACAAACGCAATCCGGTCAATTTTCCTTTCTGCAAAATAGATCATTATGGTGCTGCTTACTGCTTTATTCTGCCCAATAACCTGATCCCCATCTTTTGGATAAAACAAGGATTCTCCATTCCCGGTGACTTCAACGCGATGAAGTTGGTCGGATTTAAAAAATCCGGTTATTTTTTTCCCTTTTATCTGATTAAACATCGTGCTGTCTTCCTGGGTGATCATGAATCCTCCACTTCGCATCTCCATTCGTTCAATTCCTTTCTTACCCAGTCGTATACCCAGTGTGTCAGCAGTTAACTGATTATTGTCTTGCCAGATAACAGGATCATGAAACAATTGTATCAGGCTGTCTATCACCAGGTAATCTAATGAATCGCATCGGCCCTGAATATCTTTTCGATAAAACTGAACGTGCGGAAAGGCCTGAATGCGCCTGGATTTCCTGATATCTTCGCGTGTGGATATCAGTGTGTCGGAATGGAGAAACAAGCTGTCCTTATCGCCTGCCATGATATACAGAACATCTTCCGTAATCTGAAAACTGTTTTTGGTTTCGTCGTAATACAAATGCTCGCCATGGATGATCATATTCTCAACCGTGTCTTTTAGCACGACATTACAGAAAGCTTCGGTAAAATTACCGGCCTGGTCGTAGATCAGACTATCTGTGCGCAAAACCTGCTGTTTAACCTGCATATAAACATTCTGTGAGAACGAAGATTTCCTGTTTTTGGAATCGTATTTTCCCCGGTTGCAGGCAATATAATTTGTATCACTGAAAATCTCTGTCGGGCCCTCAAAAGACATGGCTTCCGTTAGAGAATTGTAAGTAAGACTGTCGGTAAATAAAGTATTATCCGGATTGGTCAGGGTAACACTTTCTTTAAAAATAAATTCGTTAAGCTTTAAATAATAGTATCCCCAGAAACTTTCAACGATATTCAAACTATCAATTATCTGGCCTCCGCCAAAATATACAGCAGTTTCCTCCTTCATATTATAATCGAGCCTGGGGGCCTTAAGGCTTTCTTTCCCATTATCCATAAGTACGTTACCCTCGAGCTGGGCAAACTCTGTTTGTCCGTTATAGATTAACTTTCTGGAATAAACATGAAGGGTATCGGCCTTAATAATATGGACTCGGCTATATCCGGTGAACTGGTTGATTGTTTCATCAAGGTACGCGCTGTCGCAGGTGAGCGTAAGGTTTTTGTGTTTCATCCTTACGTTTCCGATCATCCGTTTGATGCCATTGCCGATGGAAGGATCCACAGAGATTACATCAGCGTAGAAATCAACGATGCGCGATTCCTGGCTTGAGGCGGACAGGAAGGAAGACAGCAGAAAAGCTGCCGCGATGCACAGTTTATGCAAGCATCTCATTGATAATATCTTCAACCGATATTCCCCGGGCTTCTGCTTTATAATTTCTGATAATCCGGTGGCGGAGGATTGCCGGAGCAATAGCCCTGACATCCTCGATATCAGGTGAGTACTTCCCATTGAGGACCGCGTGAGTCTTTGCTCCGATAATCAGAAATTGTGAAGCTCTGGGTCCTGCACCCCAAACCAGATTGTCCTTGGCCATAGGATGAGCAAGCGGACTGGTTGGTCGGGTTTTAGAGGTAAGATTTACGGCCCATTCAACCACGCTGTGGTTTACCGGTACTCTCCGGATCAAATCCTGATAAAATAGGATCTCTTCTTTTGAAATTACCTGGTTGAGTGTAGATTCAATGTTTGAAGTCGTTCTTTTAACAATGGTAATTTCATCTTCAAAAGCCGGATAGTCGAGCAGTATATTCAACATAAAGCGGTCGAGCTGTGCTTCAGGAAGCGGATATGTACCTTCCTGCTCAATCGGGTTTTGAGTAGCCAGTACAAAGAATGGATCTGGTAACGTGTAGCGGATACCGCCTGATGTTACTGATTTTTCTTGCATGGCTTCCAAAAGCGCCGATTGGGTTTTAGGCGGGGTACGGTTGATTTCGTCGGCGAGAATCATGTGGGCAAACAAAGGGCCCTTAACAAATTTGAATTGCCTGTTGGAGTCCAGAATCTCGGTACCAATAATATCCGAAGGCATTAAATCAGGGGTGAATTGAATTCTTTTAAAATCCAATCCGAGGATTTTGGAAATTGTGGTTACGAGCAAAGTTTTTGCCAACCCCGGAACACCCACTAAGAGGCAATGCCCACGGCTAAAAATGCTTACTAAAACCTCTTCAACAACCTGATCCTGGCCAATGATTATTTTCCTTATCTCATTGAAAAATTGCTCGTAGGAGCTCCGTAGTTTGTCAACTGCTTCTTTATCACCCATATTACTTAATCCATCCTTTATGTTCGAACTGGCATTGCTGGAAATCGGGATCAATCCGGATATACATAGATTCCTGTTTCTTTTCGATCCAATCACTCAATTCTTTCTGCTTCTTATTTTGGAGAGTCATGGTTTGCAGAAATTGATAATCTTGCTTAAGATCTGCTTTGTGAGCTGGTTTACTTGATTTTATCGATAGAATTTTATAAACCGTCGCATTGCTCTCGTCCTGGACTTCAATTACTTTTGATATTTCACCCACTTTAAGATTTTTCACGGCATCGAAAATTGCAGGATTAAGTTCCTGTGGTTCGAACCAGGTGGTATTAGCGTTTTGGGAGTTTGGATCCTGCGGGTTACCTTTATTTACGAGTAAACCACCGTTAGCGCGGGTATCCTTAGCTGAGCTGAAACGTACGGCAGCATCTTCGAAGCTGAACTTATTTTCCCTGATGAATAGCGCAATACTATCGAGCCGTTTACGAATGGCCAGTTTTTCCTCGATTGTGGGCTTAGGCGATAATAGGATGTGTTTGACATTAACCAGATCTCCGCGCCGTTCAATGAGCTGCATGATATGATAACCGAAATCGGTTTTTACAACCCTGGAAATTTCATTGCTTTTCAGGTTAAAGGCAACGGCTGCAAATTCAGGTACGAGCTCGCTCCTGGGCATTAACCCCAATTCACCGCCACGTGGAGAGGAGCCTTTGTCCTCGGAGTAAAGAACTGCCAGGGTGGTAAAACTTTCCCCCTTTTGGATGCGGTCCCTGAATTCCTTCAGGCGGTTTTGAATCCTCAAGATTTCCTGTTCTGAAACCTCTGGTTTGAGAACGATTTCTCGAATTTCCATGGATGCAGGCCTCAAAGGAATCTCCGCTGCCGGTATCTGTTTAAAGAACTTTTGTACTTCAGACGGGGTAACCGTAATTTTATTGGAAATCTCACTCTCCATTTTCTGCGAAATCATTTGTTCCTTCTGCGGTTTGAGAAGATCCTGCTTGATTTCCAGCAGCGATTTCTTGAACATATTCTCCAGATTTTCCTGAGATCCTGCCCGCATAATGTAATCCTGTAACTTGTTATCAATCGCCCGCTGAGCATCCTCGTCGGTAACCATTACGCTGTCAATCTCCGCCTGAATAATTAGAAGTTTGCTAACTAATAATGATTCAAGGATATAGCACCTTGAGTCTCCAGGTATGACTTGACCCTGTTGTTTATATTGGATTAACATGTTTTCAATATCCGATTGCAGAATCGGGTATTTACCCACTACGGCAACCACCCGGTCCAATAGCAAGGTGTCATTCTGTCCGACAACCTGTCCGTTGAGTGATTTTGGCAAAACCAACATCAGAAGGAAAGCCTGCACCATGAAAACTTTAAAAATGGCTGCTGATAAACTGTTTCTATTTCTCATAAACTTCAACATCGTTTTGTATAACCGCTTCATTATAAATAGATTCTTCCAATTGTTTGAGGAAGTCCATTTTGCGTTTGTTTAGTAATACATCTCTAATTTCTTGATTTACAAATTCTAACGGAGCTGTCATTCCGGGAAGCATGTAATCAATAATGCGTGCGAAATGGAAATACCGGTCATCTTCTGCTTCCAGATATTTATATCGCTGTAAAAAAAGTTTAGGGTCCTGAACGGTACCCGGCATTTTTTGCATCAGGAGTGGGAATGAAAGCCAGTTTTCTTCAAAAGAATCGGTATACTCCGCTACCTGGGCGCCCATATCAACCAATCTGCTGTAGGCCAGATCGCCTGAGGAATGAGCCAGGTCACGAAATTCCCGCAATCTGCTTGAGCTTCTTAATATCCTGAAATATACACCCTTAACAATAGGATCCTGCAAAAGAAAATCCTGTTTATACTGGAAATAGTAGGTTTGGATTTCGCTGTCGCTTAGCACCGTATCCAATTTCTGCTCAACCATTTGTTTCTCATATTCATAGGTTAGCAGGGAGGTGCGGTATTCATCCAGTAATGACTCAATATTTTTTTGCGCTTCGGTAAGATTGAACTCCGCTTTATTTACCACAGCCTTCTTTTTCAGCCACAGTTCAATATATGATTTAACCAAACGGACACTATCCTCAGGTGTGGTGCCCTCAGGAATCAAGCCTTGAACCTCACTTTTATAAAGGTACTTGCTATAAGCACGCGCAATAGGTTTTTCATTATTACGAATGGACCCAGAGCCACATGAGAAAAGTACCGGCAAAGTAATTGCCAGAAGAACAAGATTCTTTAAAAGGGATCTAAAGTTTAATCCTGGATAACACATCCTGATTGATTTTTACGGGATATTTCTCTCTTAAAACCTTGATCCATTCTTTTTCGAGATTATCCTGATAATCAGCGGTTACCTGGCCTCGAATATCATCCAGTTTTTTAGGGTTCGGTTCGATCAGTTTGTTAATCCAAATAAAAATTTTGGTGTCCTGCTCGTTTTTTATTTCGGATGCACCGGGTTTCCATTTTACCTGATCCACCATCCAATTATCGCCTTTTGCAAACAGTTTGTCCTCAACTTCAAAGCTATTACCGGAATATTGTGAGGTAATTTCGGACAAAGTATTCTGAACCGTTACGCCATCGCAGCCATCCTTGCATTTTTTCGTGAGCGCTGATCTGTATTCTTCAACCATTTTCTGCAGGTTGTTTGCACCTTTTGCAAAAATTACTACTGCGTCAAGTCTTTGTGGCCACATATATTTCGATTGGTTGGCAGCAAAGTAGGTAAGCATTCCGGCAGTGTCCTTTGAAGCTTTTGACCAAACCATTTTGTCGGTTATTTCAAAAAGGAGATTGCCATCGCGGAACTCGTGATACAGGTCGCGGAATTCGGGATATTTCCGGTCGAGCTGGGTTTTCTCATATTCGAGGATCCTTGATTTGGCGTAATCATTGAATTTTTCATCCACAAATTCGGCAATGGTTCTTACTGTGCCTTTTTTTACGGTAAGGGCAAGGTATGAGGCGAATTCATTTTGGCGAACGGTTAAATTGCCAAGCGTAAACAGAACACCCATTTTTTGCAGAGCAGGAGTTGCATCCCATTTACCTGCAAAAATCGATGGATCAACCAATCGGTAGAATTCTTCAAAATTGGGAGTGTTCAGTTGATAATTGTATTCCTTTTTCAATTTATTAACAACAACCTGCTCACTTTTCTGGGACCTGAGATCCCTGGCAATCTGTGTGGATAATACGGACTTAGCCTCATCCCAGGTATCGGGAGCTTTTTTGTCGAGCAAGCGGATGATGAACCATCCCAAAGTTGTTTCAACTGGTTCAGTGATATCTCCGGTATTTTTTATTCCATAAGCTGCCTGGTCAAAAGAGGGTTCTTTCTGGTTTGGCCCAATCCAGAAACCAGCATCGCCACGAACAGCCATGGTACGATCGTCGGAGTATTTGCGGGCGAGGTCATTAAAATCGGCACCTGATTTGAGTTGGAGGTAAATGTTTTGAATTTCTTCTTTGGCTTTAGCCTTTTCCTCATCCGTCATTGTATAATTAAATGCTTTCCAGATTGTTGCAACATGAATTTTCCCACGGGCCGGTTTTTTATCGGTTACCCTGATAATATGATAGCCAAACTGGGTACGAACCGGCATGGATATTTCACCGATTTTCATTGTAAAAATGGCCGTTTCAAATGGGTAAACCACCTGGAGAACTGGAATAAAACCGATATCTCCGCCATTGGTTGCGGCTGAAGGATCATCGCTGACTTCCTTAGCAACATCCTCAAATTTATCACCCTTGATTAAACGATCGCGCACAGACATTGCCTTGCGATAGGCCAGGAGGGTATCGCCTGCCTGGGCATCCTGCTTCACACCAACCAGAATATGACTTGCGCGTACTTCCCATTTGCTGCGTTCGTAAGCTTCTTTTACCAGTTCATCAGTTACTTCCTGGTCCATTAAATATGGTTTTGCCAATTGTTCGCGGTTGCTAGCCAATTCCTTTTTAAATGAGGCAGAGGTATCGAGTCCTTGAGCTTCAGCTTCTCTGACTTTTAGTTTAAAATTGACAAACATGTCAAGCGATTCCTGGACAGATGGTTTTTGGCCTGAGAGATTATTTTTATTTTTATTCAGAATCCGGGTAAACTCGCTGGAATAAACAGGTTTATCACCGATAGTCATCAGTACTGCCTCCTGGCTGAAGCTTTTCATACTGGTTAATAGCAGCAAGGCTGCAAAGAGTGTACGTAAGGAAGAACTGTACTTCATAATTATTGACTGGTTTATAAGAAATGCCTTAATACAACGTTAAACTTAATCGTTTGGTATAGGAATTAAGCTTCCCTCGAATAATTTGGTGACTCCCTGGTAATGGTAACATCATGAGGGTGACTCTCAACAATACCGCTGTTTGTTATTCTGACAAACCGGGCCTTTTGGAGTTCTTTGATATTATTTGCGCCACAATAGCCCATTCCGGCCCGTAGTCCGCCAACCATTTGAAAAATCACTTCGTTCAGGGTTCCTTTATAGGGTACCCGGGCAGCAATTCCTTCAGGCACCAGTTTTTTGATATCATCCTCCACATCCTGGAAGTAACGATCTTTAGATCCCTGGTTCATGGCTTCGATTGAACCCATTCCGCGATACGATTTGAATTTGCGTCCCTGGTAAATAATGGTTTCGCCAGGAGATTCCTCAGTGCCTGCAAAAAGTGAACCGGTCATAACAGAATCAGCACCGGCGGCTAAAGCTTTAACGATATCCCCGGAATAGCGGATTCCTCCATCGGCAATAACAGGAATATCCTCATTACGCAAAGCTTTGGCTACTTCATAAATAGCACTTAACTGGGGTACTCCAACACCGGCAATAATACGTGTTGTGCAAATTGAACCGGGGCCTATCCCTACTTTTACTGCGGCAGCTCCTGCCCTCAGAAGAGCTTTGGCAGCTTCGCCAGTACCTATATTGCCAGCAACAAACTCGATTTCAGGAAACCTGGCTTTGGCTTTTTTCAAAACATCGATAACTGCTTTGGTGTGGCCATGGGCGGTATCAATTACAATTGCATCGACCCCTGCGGCAACAAGTGCGGTTATCCGGTCAATGGTGTTTGCAGCGATACCAACTGCGGCGGCAACCCTCAACCTTCCGCGTTCATCTTTACAGGCATTCGGTCTGTCCTTGGTGATAGTCAGATCCTTATAGGTTAGCAATCCGATAAGTTTATAATTCTTATCTACCACCGGAAGCTTTTCGATCTTGTTTTTCTGCAATATGTCAGCAGCAGTATCGAGGTTGGCTGTTTCGGAGGTAGTAACCAGGTTATCCTTGGTCATAACTTCACTGATTGCGCGGCTTCCATCTTTTTCGAAGCGAAGATCCCTGTTGGTGACGATGCCTACCAGGACATGCTGATTATTTACCACCGGAATGCCACCGATCTTAAATTCCGTCATCAGGTGGCGGGCATCACTAACTGTTTGTTCCGGATGAATAGTTACCGGGTCCATGATCATACCGTTTTCAGCCCGTTTTACCGACACTACCTGCCGGGCTTGTTCTTCGATGGTCATGTTTTTATGGATGACGCCAATTCCACCTTCACGGGCAATCGCCATGGCCATTGCCGCTTCGGTAACCGTATCCATTGCGGCGGAAACTATCGGGGCATTTAAAATAATGTTCTGTGTAAACCGGGTTGTTACATCCACTTCGCGTGGCATAACCTCTGAGTAGGCGGGTATTAACAATACATCATCGAAGGTCAGACCTTCAAATTCGACTTTATCGGAAACAAATGACATACCGGAGATTTTATGTTCTGCTAAATTTGTGCTAAATTACAAATTTCTTACTGAATTGGAGACCTATCGCAAAATACTGTCAGAATACTGGGGTTACACCGGCTTCCGCTCGTTGCAGGAAGAGATCATCCGTTCTGTTATGCAGAACAAAGATACCCTCGCTTTGTTGCCCACCGGGGGTGGAAAATCGATTACTTTTCAGGTTCCCGCTTTGGCACGGGATGGCATCTGCCTGGTAATAACTCCCCTGATTTCACTGATGCAGGATCAGGTTGAGAATCTTAAGTTGAGGAAAATCAGGGCAATTGCCATCCATTCCGGTTTATCAAAGTTTGAGCTTGATGTAGCCCTGGATAATTGCATTTATGGCGATTACAAGTTTTTGTACCTTTCACCGGAACGATTATCCACTGATCTTTTCCTGAAAAGGCTCGAAAGCATGAAGGTTAACCTGATTGCTGTGGATGAAGCACATTGTATTTCCCAGTGGGGTTATGATTTTCGACCGTCCTATCTGCAAATAGCTAAAATTAGGGAGTTTTTGCCGGGGGTACCGATTTTGGCACTTACTGCAACAGCAACTCCAACGGTGGCCAATGATATTCAGGAAAAGTTGCTGTTCCGGGAAAAGAACATGATCCGGCAAACTTTCGAGCGTAAAAACCTCATTTACCTGGTCCGGAAAACCGAAGATAAAACGGCCTATCTGATGAGGATTTTGAGCAGGCAGCCTGGATGCGGCATTATTTATGCCCGCAATCGGAAAAAAACGAAGGAAATTGCTGAATTTCTGATCAGCAAAGGGATATCAGCTCAATTTTACCATGCCGGCCTTGATCAAAAGGATCGCCGGTTGCGTCAGGAGCAATGGACGCGTGGAAAAGTAAGGGCTATGGTTGCTACCAATGCTTTTGGTATGGGCATCGATAAACCTGATGTACGGACAGTGATTCACATGGACCTCCCGGATTCTCCTGAGGCTTACTTCCAGGAAGCAGGGAGGGCTGGCCGTGATGGTAAAAAAGCTTATGCGGTGTTGCTTTATCAGCCGGCTGACCGGCTTTCCATTGAAAAAAGCCACGGGGTTCGGTTTCCTGACCTCGATTTAATAAAAAGGGTGTACCAGGCACTGGGAAATTATCTGGAAGTGTTGCCTGGATCGGGAAAAGGTCAGGTTTTTGATTTTGATCTGATGGATTTTTGCTCCAAATTTTCTTTTTACTCCTTGTCGGCCTTTCATGCACTGAAACATCTGGAAAGGGCAGGATATATTGAGCTTACGGAAGATATCGACCTTCCGGCGCGTGTTCATTTTCGGGTAGATCGTGATGAACTATATAAATTTCAAATAGTTAATGAAGCTTATGATGGCATAATTAAGCTGCTGCTAAGGGTGTACTCCGGCATGTTTTCTGACTTTGTGAGAATCGATGAGCATAACCTGGCGGGAAAGGCAAAGGTTCCTGTTCAAACCATTGTGACGGTTTTATCTACGCTCAGTAATATGGGTATACTATATTATATCAAGCCCAAGAAGACACCACAAATCATTTTTACAGCTGAACGACTGAGCGATAAATCGTTACTGTTTCCAAAGAAGGATTATGAGGAACAGGAGTCGCTGACCAAAATGCGCATGGATACCATGATCCACTATGTTAGTGAGGATCATCGATGCCGGAGTCAGATGCTGCTGATGTATTTTGGGGAAAAGGACCCTTTCAGATGTGGGCAGTGCGATGTATGCATGGAAAGCGGGGAGAAGCCGCTTAACCGATATGATCAGGATTTAATTGCCGGAAAGATTCGGCACTTAATTCAAACTCAATCGTTGACTGCTCAGGAACTTAACGCATTGGTAAATGAGGATACCGATAAAATTGCCCGTGTTTTGAATGATATGTTTGAGCAAAAATGGGTGGGTTGGTCCGATGGATTCCTGAAATGGATCGGTAAAGAAGAATAAAACGGATATATTTGGGCCGGTTAACCATAGTATATTAATGAATTTTGCCAGTCATATCGAGCCTGATGAGCTGAACTTATTACCATTAAAAAGTTTTGAAGGCACCATTCACGTAATCAATAATCCGGCAGAGGCTGCTGAAGCCGTTCGCCGGTTATCTTATGCTGATATTGTTGGATTTGATACGGAAACGAGGCCCACTTTTAAGAAGGGCAAACTAAATCCTGTTTCTTTATTGCAGCTTGCAACGAGCCAGGAGGCTTTTTTGTTCAGGACCAATAAGCTCGGCTTTTTTGCCGGGCTTGAACAATTGCTTACGCAGGAGCGTCCCCTGAAAATCGGTGCAGCTATCCATGAAGATATCAGGGCTTTAAAAGCAGTGTACCCCCAGCAAACCAATGGATTTATCGATCTTCAGGACATTGTTAAAAATTATGGAATTGAGAATATCGGGGTGAAAAAAATGACTGCTATTGTGTTAGGTTTTCGTATTTCCAAATCGCAGCAACTCTCCAATTGGGAGGCTGAAACCCTTACGGAAGCCCAAATGGTTTATGCGGCTACCGATGCCTGGGTTTCACTGGAAATCTATTTACAGCTGATTAAAAACGGGATACCATGAACAATCCGGAATTGAGTTTTTCAGCAAAGGCTCAGGCGTGGCTAAATAGTTTTCTGACCACTGTTCCCGAGCCTGAAGCCAATCAGATACGGCTTAAATTATCGGAATTAATACCGATCATTATTAACGAGTTAGGGTTGGGTGATGTTTCGCATGCTGCTTGTTTGCTAACTATTCCATATAATCGAAATTGGGTAACAGCTACTCAGATTACCGAGAGTTATGGGGCAGTTATGGTGAATATCCTGGAAGGGCTTAAGAAGATTGAGCGGCTCAACACCAGCCGCACAAAAATTCATGCTGACAAGTTCATCCAGCTGCTTCTCAGTATCTCGGATGATGTGAGAGTGATTCTGATTAAAACCGGAGAGCGGCTTCAGGAGGTTCGCTCCATCGATGGATTGCCTCAGGAAATCAGTTTGAAACTGGCCCACGATGCAGGCGACCTTTTTGCGCCGATTGCTCACCGACTGGGTTTATACCTGATCAAGAATGAGTTTGAAGAGGCTTCGATGAAGCATCTTTTGCCTGATATTTATCGCGAAGTATCACGCCGTTTGGCCGAAACCCGCTCTAACCGGGATGAATACATCGCCCGGTTTATTAAGCCGCTTACCCGTGAGCTCCTGTCCAAAGGCTATCATTGTGATATCAAGGGACGGACGAAATCAATTCCTTCCATCTGGAGAAAAATGGTTCACCAGTCGGTTGAATTTGATGAAGTTTATGATTTGTTTGCCATAAGGATTATTCTCAGGAATGCTACGGAGAGTGAAAAATCAGACTGCTGGCAGGTTTATTCGATTGTGACGGATCTTTACCAGCCCAACCCTAACCGGTTGCGGGATTGGATATCTACACCAAAACTAAATGGATATGAATCACTCCACACCACTGTAATCGGTCCTGAGGGTCGGTGGGTTGAGGTTCAGATTCGAACTCAGCGTATGGATGCTTATGCTGAAAAGGGGCATGCTGCTCACTGGCGATACAAGGAAAAGACGAGCGATGCCGAAGGTGTTGAATGGCTTTCACAAATCCGGGATGCATTGGAAACATCTGGTAATGCGGAGAAAGCGGAAGAATCAAAGGAGAAAACCGAGCTCTATTCGAATCAGATATATATATTCACTCCCAAGGGCGATTTACTTAAGCTATCGGCCGGAGCCACTGTATTAGATTTTGCTTTTGCCGTTCACAGCCAGGTGGGATATCGCTGCACCGGTGCCCGAGTAAATGGATTGATGGTTCCAATCCGCCACAAACTGGTAAACGGAGACCAGGTGGAAGTTACCACCTCGCAGCAGCAAAAGCCTAAAACGGACTGGCTGAATATCGTAACCTCGTCAAAGGCTAAGGCAAGAATAAAACGGTTTTTAAAACAGGCTGATTATCAAGATGCAGACATCGGAAAAGAAATTCTCTCCAGGAAACTCAGCCAGTGGAGGATCAAGCATGATGTTTCAACCATACAGCGTATTGTTAATTGGTTGAATCTGAAAGATGCACTTGAGCTTTATCAGCAAATCTCTGATACCAAGATCGATTTGGCCTCAATCCGCGAATATCTCAAGGATAAAGCGCCGTCAGAGGTTCTCAAAGAAAAACTGGCCACGATTAAAACAGTCGACAGTTTTGTTAAAACTACTTCCCAGGCGCAGGATTATCTGGTTATAGATGATACACTTGGAAATGTGGACTACCGGCTAGCGAAGTGCTGCAATCCGATTTTTGGTGATGAAGTATATGGATTTGTTACGGTTCATGAAGGAACCAAGATTCACCGGGTGAACTGCCCTAATGCACCTCAAATGATTGAGCGGTTCCCTTATCGGATCGTAAAAGTGCGCTGGACCGACTCCCATGGGGCAGCAGGTGGTTTTACGGTAAATGTTCAGATAACCGGAAATGACAACATTACGGTGGTTAATGAGATCAGCCGGTTAATAGCATCGGATTTGAAAGTGAGCATGCGCTCCATGAACCTGGTTTCTAAAGATGGTTTGTTTGAGGGCACCTACACTTTGATTGTACAGGACCGTCCGCATCTGGAAACCATAATGAACCGCCTAAAACGTACCAAAGGAATACAAACAGTAAGACGATCAGACGAACTAATCTCATGAACGACAATCATATAAAGATTATTTCCACTAACTTGAAAGTGGAGCAATGGCAGGTCAGGAATACCCTTCACTTATTTGATGAGGCGGCTACCATACCTTTTATCAGTAGGTACCGGAAGGAAAAAACCGGAAGTCTTGATGAAGTTGCCTTGATGGAAATCAAGAAACAATCAGAAAAGCTGGTTGAAATGGACGACAGGCGGCACACCATAATTGAAACCATAACGGGACTCGGATTGCTGACTCCGGAGCTGGAAGCAAAAATCAATCAGGCAGTTACCATGACTGAGCTCGATGATCTTTATCTTCCGTACAAGCCAAAGAAGAAGACCAGAGGGACCAAAGCAAAAGAGAAGGGCTTGGAACCGTTAGCCAATTTGATCATGGCACAGCGTGATGGCGATCCGGTGCTATTGGCGGGGAAATATCTTAATGACCAGGTGGAAACCGAAGAGGAAGCGCTGGAGGGAGCACGTGATATTATAGCTGAATGGATCAATGAGGATCAGCGGGTTAGAAACCTTTTAAGAAACCTGTTCGATCGTGAAGCTTATGTTATTTCTACGGTAGTGAAAAAAAAGGAGGAGGAAGGCGTAAAATTCTCTGATTACTTTGATTTTTGCGAACCCCTTCGTAAGTGTCCGTCTCACAGGCTGATGGCCTTATTCAGAGGCGAAAGGGAGGGCTTTTTGCGTGTAAGCATTCAACCCGATCAGATTGAAGCTGTTAACCGCATTTCTGCTGCCGTAGTAAAGGGAAGGAATCCAAACGGTGAACAGGTAAAGCTCGCGCTAAAAGATGGTTATACCCGATTGCTGGAGCCATCGATTGAAACGGAGTACCGTAATATTTTCAAAGATAAAGCCGATGAGGAGGCAATAAGAGTTTTTGCTGATAATCTTCAGCAATTGTTGCTGATGCCACCACTGGGTGAAAAAAATATACTGGCCCTGGATCCCGGTTTTCGGTCGGGGTGCAAACTTGTTTGTTTAGACAGACAGGGTAATCTGTTGCACAATGAAACCATTTTTCCGCATCCGCCTCAGCGTGAGACCTCTATTGCGGCAAAGAAAATCAAATCACTGGTTGACGCGTATAAAACGGATGCGATTGCAATAGGCAACGGGACCGCCAGCCGGGAAACCGAATATTTTATCAAAAATTATGTTCGTTTCGATCGTGATATTGAGGTATATGTGGTGAGTGAAAATGGTGCATCGGTTTATTCTGCGTCCGATGTTGCGCGGGAGGAATTTCCGGAATATGATGTTACGGTAAGGGGATCGGTATCCATTGGCCGTCGCCTGATGGATCCGCTTGCTGAGCTGGTAAAGATTGATCCTAAATCGATTGGCGTGGGCCAGTATCAGCATGATGTGGATCAGAAAAAATTACAGGAGAGTCTTGACCATGTGGTTATCAGCTGTGTTAACCGTGTTGGTGTTCAGGTAAATACATCGAGTCGTCATTTGCTGACGTACGTTTCCGGTTTGGGCCCGGCATTGGCAAAAAATGTAACGGCCTATATCAGGGAGAATGGCCCTTTTAAAAGTCGGGATGAGCTAAAAAAAGTTCCCAGGTTAGGCGCCAGGGCGTTTGAGCAGGCAGCGGGGTTTCTTCGAATCAGGGGTTCTGTTAATCCATTGGATGATAGTGCAGTACATCCAGAAACTTATCCGGTGGTTGAGCGGATGGCGGCAGATATTGGATGCACGGTAGCCGATCTGATACACGATCCTGTTAAAAGAGCATTGATTAAGCCTGAAAAGTATGTGACTCCGGAAATTGGAATGCCTACTTTGGTTGATATTCTCAGTGAGCTAAGCAAGCCAGGACGTGATCCTCGCGGAAAGATTAAACTTTTCGAGTTTTCGCAGGAAGTTCAGAAAATTGAAGATGTAAAACCCGGCATGATACTTCCCGGAATTGTAACCAATATCACTCGATTCGGGGCTTTTGTTGATATTGGCGTCAAGCAGGATGGACTGGTTCATGTATCACAGATGGCAGATAAATTTATTACCGATCCGGCTGAAATAGTGAAACTACACCAGCACGTTAAAGTAAAGGTGGTAGAGGTTGATGTACCCAGAAAAAGGATTCAACTTACCATGAAAGGTTTAAATTCCTGATATTGACGATGTTAATTCATCAAGGTTTTCAATTAGCCTGGTGCCGCAAGAAGTTAGCCGGTCCTCCGGAAAATGTCCGTTGGTACAAAGGATAGAATCAACGCCTAATAAGTCAGCTACCTCTTTGTCGTGGCAAGTATCACCAATCATCAGAATGCAACCTGGATCAGCATTTATTGAGGAAAGCAGTTCGAGTCCCAGGTCGCCTTTGCCGTTTGCATAATGGTTATCCAGACCCTTAATATTTTCAAAGAAGTGGCTGATACCATGGTGCATGGTCATCTCATGCAACACTCCGGTTTCACTTGCCGATAATAAATGTTGCGTACAGCCCATTCCTGCGAACAGTTCCAATGCGTTCAGCGCACCTTGCTGGAGCCGGCATTCTTTTTTGCGGTTATCATAAATTGATATGAATTCCAGTGCAGGCACCTCAAAAGGCTCGGTGCTGAAATCGAAACCGGCATCCTGGTAATAATCTTTTACCGGGAAGCGGAAGATTCTGGCGTATTTTTCTTCATCAAGGGGCGGAAGGTTTCGGTTCAGGAGCAAAGTGCTGATTGATTCAATGCACAGCCACCTATCGTTTAGTAACGTACCGTTCCAGTCCCAAATAATGTGCCGGTAGGTAAAATTTCGTTTTTCGTAGTTTGATTTTATCATAATTGCAAAGAAAAATAAAATGGCATCATTATTGGCTGATTTTTCCTGCAAACAGTAAATCGGCAGATTCTCTTCAATAAAAAAAGAGGCAGATGTTTTACATATCGTTAATATTTAGTATGTTATGGATTGTAAGCTGTTAACCTTGACCTAAATAAGAATTAAAAAAAGCACCCGTAACTTCCACTATCTGGAAGCAAAAGGAGTTTTTTTGGAAAAAGTGGAAACGTACATTACATATCAATTTTGGAATTTTTTATGGCCGCTGGTTGTAGTGGCTGTAGTAATCTCTTTGATTGTACTTTACCATTGGGTTCATCGGAAGGACGGTACTGATTCAGTGCTTCATTGCCGGTCGGGGAATGTTGTCAGCACTGCACGGAGGGCCGTAGTGGACCGGATGGTTGACGGTCTCATTGTTTTAGACAGCAAGAATCTGGTTTTGGATGTTAATTCATCCGCCCGGAAGATTTTCAGGATTGTTTCAGGCAATGTGGCTGGCCAGTCTGCTGAGGTTGTTTTTCAATCGCACCCAGATGTATTGGAAAATCTGAGACATAGCTCGCGTAAGCGTCAGAGTGTACAGGTCCAATCTGGTGACCATGTTTTATATTATCTGCTCGATATCAATCCTTTGCTTGATCCACGCGGGAATGTTTCCGGTAAAATGCTTGTATTTCATGATGTTACTTCATTGAAACTTACTGAAATCAAGCTTAATGAAGCAAAAGTTCGGGCTGAACAGTCAGATAATCTGAAGTCTGCGTTTCTGGCCAACATGTCGCACGAGATCAGGACACCGATGAATGTGATTATCGGATTTTCGAATTTGCTGAATGATTCGGATGTGAGCAAGGAAGAGCGTGACGAATTCATCGGGCATATTAAGAACAGTGGGAACTCTTTGTTGCAATTGATTGACGATATAATAGATATCTCAAAACTGGATGCCGGTCAAATTGCCCAGGAAAACCACCGGATATCGATCTCCAGACTTTTTGCTGAGCTGTTTTCCTATTATAATGAGTGCCTTCAGGAGGAGGAAAAATCGAATGTTCAGTTGTTGGTTCACGGGATCAGTGAAAATGTGGACTGGTCGGTTTTTGCCGATGGTGTGAAGATTAACCGGATTTTGCGTCATTTACTTTCTAACGCAATCAAGTTTACCAGAACCGGATTCATTGAGTTTGGAGTGAAGATGGAGAGTCCGGACGTGTTATTATTTTATGTTCAGGACAGTGGAATTGGCATTGCCAGAGAGAAGCAATCGATGATTTTCGATCGTTTCAGCAGGGTAATGACCGGGACCAGGCAGGAGTATGGAGGTACCGGAATGGGTTTGGCAATATGCAAGGGGTTGACTGAACTGATGAATGGCCGCATTTGGGTGGAATCGAATCTTGGTGCAGGCTCTACTTTCTTTGTTTCATTACCGGTAAGTCAGGCAGAAGAGCATCCAATGCCTGATTCCTTGCTGGATATTTACGGTAAGCTTGCACCGGTTATCCCCATGCCGCCAGTGGAAATCCCTGTTGAGCCGGGCTTGATTTCAGAACTTCCGGAATCAGGAGAGCTGGTGTTGCAGACCAATTGGAGCAGCAGATTGGTTCTGGTTGTAGAGCCGGACGAGATGGTTTATTTGAATTTGGAAATGATACTGAGGCATACAAAGGTTAACCTGCTGTGGACAAAATCGTTACAGGAGGCCAAAAACTTTTTGGAAAAAAGCAACCGCGTTGATTTTGTGATTATGTCTGCCCAGTTGAAAGATGACGGTACAGAAGACTCGGTTAAATATTTGATTTCAAGGTTACCAGGTATTCCGATATTGGCTATAATTCCTTTTGAAGGTTCTTCACTCAATATTATCTGCCGGGAATCAGGCTGTCTGACAACAGTACCCAAGCCCATATTACCCGCTCGTTTGTTGCGGGCACTGCATCCATACCTGTCGTAAACCGCATTCAATTTGCTATTTTTGTCCGAAATAAAAAGATAGCAAATTGTTTTACCCTGATACGTTTGAAGAGAAAATTGGCTTTAACCAGGTTCGCCTGAAAGTTATTGATTTGTGCGTAACCCCTTCCGGTTGCGAGCTGGCTTCCGAGATGCATGCTTCTGTTAATTTTAAAGAAGTATCAGCCAATCAGATGGATGTAGTTGAGTTTGCAGAAATCATTTTGCAGCATAGTGATTTTCCTGAGTTGGCACCAGTGGATATCCGGAGTGCCATAAGAAAAGGCAGGATACCCGGATCCTTTTTAGACGTGCCGGAGTGGCTTGATGTTAGAAGGATGTTAGCCTCGGTCAGGCAGATTGAAGTATTTTTCGAAAAGCTTCCACCGGAGGTTTTACCGGTTACCCGGGGTAAATCCAAACAATTAAAAACTTTCCCTTTTATCCAGGAAAAGCTCGACCAGGTATTTAACAAGATAGGGCAGGTGAGAGATCAGGCTTCGCCTGAATTGAAGCGCATCCGGCATGAAATGGTTCATCTTCAATCCAGTATAGGGCGGCGGATGGATTCGGTACTTCAGCAGGCCCGGAGTGAAGGTTGGATTGAAAAAGATGTGCAGGCTTCCATCCGCGATGGCCGCCTGGTGATTCCGGTACCTACCACTCACAAACGCAGAATAAAGGGCTTGATTCACGATGAATCGGCTACAGGACGTACTGCCTTTATTGAACCCCTGGAACTGGTTGAGATGAACAATGAGCTTCGGGAGTTGGAATTGTCAGAACAAAGAGAAATTGTAAAGATCCTGGTTGATCTGACCAATCAGCTTCGGCCCTACTTCCCGGATATGGAAAATTGGAACTCCGTAATTGCCGGATTCGATTTTACACGCGCGAAAGCAAAGATTTCACTGAGGTGGGAAGGAACTCAGGTTCAATTGTATGAGGATCCACTTATTCAATGGGAGCAATCGAGGCACCCATTGCTGGACCTTGTTTTCCGCCTTGAACACAAAAAAGTGATTCCCCAAGGCATTCATCTGGATAACAAACAGAGGATCATGCTTATATCAGGACCAAACGCCGGGGGAAAATCCGTTTGCCTTAAAGCAGCTGGCCTCATTCAATACCTCGTTCAATGCGGTTTTTTGGTTCCTGTTCAGGAAGGATCAAAATCCGGAATCTTCGATCAGTTTCTTTTGGATATCGGCGATGAGCAATCAATTGAGAATGATTTGAGTACGTACAGCTCTCATCTGCATCACATGAAATTTTTTCTTAAAAAGGCTGGGTCACGCACCTTGTTTTTGATTGATGAGTTTGGTGCCGGAACTGAGCCACAGCTAGGTGGAGCGATTGCGGAATCTATACTTGGTGAATTGGCAGCTACCGGTGCTTTTGGCGTTGTTACCACTCACTATACTAATTTAAAGCATTTTGCAGCCTCAGCCGAAGGAATTGTAAATGCTGCAATGCGTTACGATGTGCAACGAATGCAGCCATTATTTGAGCTGGAAACCGGTAAGCCCGGAAGCTCGTTTGCTTTTGAAATTGCCCGTAACATTGGCCTTCCTGATACGGTGATTCAGAAAGCCTCGGAGCTGGTTGGTGATAATCATATCCAATTTGATAAACACCTTCGTGAAATTTCCAGAGATAAACGATATTGGGAGAACAAGCGTCAGCAAATCAGGCAAAACTCAAAGGAGATAGATGAATTATTGGTAAAATATACTGAAACTCTTACCACGACTGAGAAAGAACGCAAAAAAATTATTCAGGAAACAAAGCTACGGTCGGAGGAATTATTATCGGGGATCAATAAAAAGATCGAGCAATCGATCAGGGAAATCCGTGAATCGCAGGCGGAGAAATTGCGAGTTAAAGACATCAGGGAGAACCTGGAGAATTTGCGCGATTCAGTGAAGGAGGAGATAGATCAAACCCTGGCAAAAGGGGAGGACCTGATTGCGAGAGCCGGGCGTGAAAACAGCAAGATCAGGAAAAAGATTATGCATGAGGAGCCTGTGGTACCTGTAAAAGAGCCGGAACCACTAAATCCCTGGGGAGCAGGAACCAAGATCAGGTTGAAGGATAAGGACATTTATGCAGAAATACTGGAGGCTAACGGTAAACGGTTGCTGGTAGCCATGGGGCAAATGATCACCACGATTTCTGCTGACCAGGCCGAACCGGTTTCGGACCATGAATTCAACAAAGCCACCGGAATGAAAACTTATGGCACCAGCTTTAAGGGTGTAGAAATGAGTGACCGGAAGCTGGCTTTTTCGCCAAGCCTTGATGTAAGGGGCCTGCGTGGTGATGAGGCCCTTCGAAAAGTTACGGAGTTTGTTGACGAAGCTGTTATGGTGGGTTCGGGCGAGTTGCGAATCCTGCATGGGAAAGGAGATGGAATCCTCAGGCGAATGATCAGGGATTACCTATCTGGTGTGGACGTGGTGAGCCGGTTTGATGATGAGGATATCCGTTTCGGAGGATCAGGCATTACGGTGGTGAAACTTGCCTGGTAGCCATGCTGAGCAACATTGCTGCGAATTTGTACAACCGGATAAATTGTTACAATTTTAGGAAATCTTGAAAACAACCTATGAAAAAGATTAATTCACACCTCCTGTTTTTACTGGCCATACTCTTTGCCGGTTGCACAAGCAGCCCGGTTAAGCACCAGTCGAAATACCCAGAGCCTCCGCATCCGCAAAAGATCAGCAAGGAATTGACCATACACGGCAGCACCCGGGTTGATCCGTATTATTGGTTAAATGAGCGTGATAATCCAGCGGTTTTGGATTATCTGAAAGCCGAGAACAAGTATCTGGATACGGTCATGAGCGATACAAAAGCAGAGCAGGAAAGCTTGTTCAATGAATTAGTCGGGCGTATAAAGCAGGATGATGCATCGGTTCCCTACCTCGATAATGGCTATTTCTATTATTCGCGATTTGAAAATGGAAAGGAGTATCCTATTTACTGCCGGAAGAAAGGAACTCTTGAAGCAAAGGAGGAAATTCTGGTCAACGTGAATGATCTGGCAAAAGGTTTTTCTTATTGTAGCGTTTCCAGTCTGTCGGTTTCACCTGATAACGCTATTCTGGCCTATAGTATAGATACGGTGAGCCGGCGCAAGTATCAGATACGGTTGAAAAATCTTGTGACCGGGCTGGAATTACCTGATAGAATTGCTGAAACAACGGGTGCTGTGGCCTGGGCCAATGATAATAAGACATTTTTTTACACTCGTACCAATCCGGTTACACTACGATCAGAAAAGATTTTTAAACATACGCTGGCAACCGGGCCGGAAACGGATCCGCAGGTTTTCTTTGAATCTGATGAAACTTTCAGCACGTCGGTTTTTCGTACAAAATCAGGAAAGTATTTGCTGATTGAATCCGGTAGTACGCTTTCCACGGAGTTCCAATTTTTAAGTGCCGATGATCCGAATGGGAAATTCACTGTTTTTCAAGCCAGGGAAAGAGATCATGAATACTCGATCGATCATTTCGGAGATAATTTCTACATCCGGACGAATTGGAAATCTCCCAATTTCAAGTTAATGAAAACTGCCATTGGCAAAACAACCAAAGAAAACTGGCTGGATGTGATCCCCCATCGCGACAATGTTCTGTTGGAAAATTTTGAATTGTTCAACTCTTATCTAGTTGTTGAAGAGCGTATTAAGGGATTATCTCAACTCCGGGTTATTGATATTGTGAAAAGCGGAGAGCATTATTTGGATTTTGGCGAGGAAACCTACACGGCATCAATCTCGGTAAATCGTGTTTTTGATACCAATCTGCTCCGTTTTTCCTATAGTTCACTCACTACTCCAGGTTCCGTATACGATTATAACATGGAAACCCATGAGAAAAAGTTATTAAAGCAGCAGGAGGTACTTGGGGGATTTGTTCCATCGAATTATGAAGCCAAACGGCTGTATGCAAATGCACGTGATGGAGTAAAGGTTCCAATTTCATTGGTATACAAGAAAGGAATTAAGTTGACCGGGAAGAACCCATGTTTGTTATATGCTTATGGTTCTTATGGTTATAGTACCAATCCAGGTTTTAGTTCTGATAGGCTTAGCTTGCTTGACCGGGGTTTTGTTTTTGCGATTGCGCATATCCGCGGAGGTCAGGAGATGGGCCGTTATTGGTATGAGGATGGGAAATTGCTGAAAAAGAAAAACACCTTTACCGATTTCATCGATGCCGGTGAATATCTGGTTCAGCTGGGATACACCTCACCGCAACATCTGAGTGCGATGGGTGGCAGTGCTGGCGGGTTATTGATGGGTGCTATCGTAAACATGCGGCCGGATCTTTTTAAAGCCGTAGTGGCACAGGTTCCATTTGTTGATGTAGTTACCACCATGCTTGATACTTCTATTCCGCTAACCACCTCGGAATATGATGAATGGGGAAATCCTAATTTGAAGGAGTATTATGATTATATGTTATCCTATTCGCCTTATGATCAGGTAAAAAAGCAGAATTACCCGGCTATTCTGGTTACTACCGGGTTACATGATTCGCAGGTTCAATATTTTGAACCGGCAAAATGGGTTGCCCGATTGAGAGAATTAAAAACTGATGATAATGTTTTGTTGCTGAAGGTGAACATGGAAGCCGGACACGGGGGAGTTTCCGGACGTTTTCAGCGTTACCGGGAAACGTCGTTGGTTTATGCGTTCCTTTTTAACCAGGTTGGATTGAAATAGAAAATTAGTGATAAAGATCATTACGAGTGGTAAAGAAATTAAACTATTTTTAGAAAATTCTAAATACAATTGAAATGACGAACCAGCTTTTTAAAGTTAAGCCTTTCAACCAGCTCCAGGCCGAAGCAAAGAGCGACAGCCATGGTTTTAAGCGTGCGTTGTCGGCTACCAACCTGATTACCCTGGGAATCGGGGCGATCATTGGAGCCGGAATTTTTGTGCTCACCGGTGAAGTTTCGGCAAATTATGCAGGGCCGGCCATCATTCTTTCCTTCCTGATTGCGGCCCTTGCCTGTGCAGCTGCCGGGTTGTGTTATGCTGAATTAACCTCAATGATCCCGATATCGGGTAGCGCTTATACTTACGCATACGCCACCATCGGTGAATTTTTTGGTTGGATAATCGGCTGGGTTTTAATTGTAGAGTATCTTTTTGCTGCTTCTACGGTTAGTGTCGGTTGGTCAGGCTACGTGGTTAGTCTGTTGGGAAACATGGGAATTCATTTTTCGGACGCACTTACCACCGCGCCTATAATATATAATGATGTTACCGGTGCATTTGAGAAGTCGGTTGGCGGAATCATGAATCTTCCGGCAATGTTTATCATATTTCTTGTTACCATTCTGCTGGTTACCGGTGTTAAGGAATCTGCAAGGTTTAACAATGTGATTGTTTTTATTAAGCTTTTTGTCATTATTACCTTCATTCTGGTGGGTTTGTTTTTCATGAAAAAGGCAAACTGGCATCCTTTTATTCCTGAGAATCAAGGAAGTTTCGGAAAATTTGGATTCAGCGGAATTCTGCGGGGAGCGGCGGTGATTTTCTTTGCCTACATTGGTTTTGATGCAGTTTCTACCGCTGCACAGGAATCGAAAAATCCTCAGCGCGATTTGCCTATTGGGATTTTAGGTTCACTGGCAATCTGTACCATACTGTACATTCTTGTTGCCCTTGTGCTTACCGGAATTGTTCCCTATACCCAGCTTGGTGTACCTGATCCTATTGCTGTTGGTGTTGATGCTATCGGGGTAAAATGGTTATCGCCTTTAGTTAAAATCGGAGCTGTTGCAGGTTTAAGTTCGGTTATCCTGGTGATGTTGCTCGGACAGCCAAGAATTTTCTTTGTAATGGCCAAGGACGGATTACTCCCGCCCGTATTTGCCAAAATGCATCCAAAATTTGGAACACCCTACATGGCAACCATTATTGTAGGTGTATTGGCAATGGTTTTGGCCGGATTATTTCCGATCGGTGTATTAAGCAAGCTGGTTTCACTAGGGACTTTGCTGGCCTTTTCCTCTATTTGTCTGGCGATATTGATTCTTCGGAAAAAGCAACCCGATACTCATCGTCCATTCAAAACTCCATGGTCCCCATTTATTCCGATCTTTGGTATTGTTTGCTGTCTGGGGGTAACTACCTTTTTGAATCTGTATGCATGGATTGCTATGGGGATTTGGTTATGCATAGGCCTGGTCGTTTATTTTTCTTACGGGAAAAACCATAGTACTCTGAATCAGGCTAGTTTGGCTAAATAGTTATTTGAGGGCAGAAGGGCAAGAGGGCAAGAAGGCAAAACATTTAAAGAAGTAGGTTGTAGGGGTTGAAGATTTTCAACCCCTACTTTCCTCTTGTCTTTCTTCCTTTAAAGTCAGCGGTTTAAGGATGGGTCGGATTGTACGATTTTTAGGGTAAACTTTTTCCCGATACGATATTTCCTCACCTGGAATGTGGTAAAAATGGCTCCGGAAGCCAGCAGGCTGCCGGCCACAATCAGGTTTGTTTTAGTGGGCAAAACATTTGCCCCACGAAAAAGTTCGTTGATCACACCTACCAGAAGGTAACCCGGTGCAGCAATCATGAGCAGTTTTCCTGAAGTATCAAAACTGAACCCTGTGCGGTACCTGATCAGTGTTGAAATTTCACTTAACGGAAGTTCAAATCCGGAAATGACAATAAAATCGGTTCCAATTCCGTCAATATAACCTTCTTCAGCAAATTTATTGCCTTCGCGTACAAATTGGATTGGATCGCCGGCCAGAAAATGCATTTTATTTATATAACCCTTTTTTTTGAGGATCAGATGATTTTGAACCTGGCTGCAAACCGGCATGGTCAGGAAAGTTAAGCCAATTACCATTGTCAATGCTGAAAGAATCAATGATCTGAAGTATCTGGTTTTCATAAATTACATTTTTATTGCAATGGTGATTTCCCTTTTGCCGGGTGGTCCCGGAGCTTTTTCAATCCTGAATCCTGCTTCCCGCAAATTTCGCCGCACTTGTCCTTTGGCGGAATAGGTGACCAGCCTGGAATCTTTTCTCAAGGCGCCGCTTATAATTTTAAAAATTTGGGGTTCCCACATTTCAGGTTGATAATCAGGGCCGAACGCATCGAAATAGACCAGATCGTACAACCTGTTCGAACTAAATGTGTGAATATCATGATTAATCTTTTTTAGCATGAACAAAGGGGTTATCGGAACCTCAATTCCCCAGGGAGATTCATGCAGCTTTCGAAAATTTTCCGGATCTGTTTTCAAAACGTCCGGATAGTTCAGGGATGCTGATTCTTCGGAGGTAATTGGGAATGGCTCCCATGATTCGTAAGTAACATGCTTATTATTAGTGAATGATGCCAAAAGGGTAAGAAATGCATTGAGACCGGTACCAAATCCGATTTCCAGAATAGATAATGGGTCGGCCTGCATTTTATGAAAGCCATAATTGATAAAAATATGCATGCTTTCCTGGACCGCTCCATGGACGGAATGATAATGTTCGCCCATTTCCGGAAGAAATATCGTGTGCGATCCATCTTCAGTGAGCATGAGTTGTCGGATCATAGTATCAAGGAATTGCCGAAAATGTATATTTTTAGCGGTAAATTTAAGAAAAGAGAACCAGTTTATGAGAGCACAATATCTTAAGCCTTTACTTCGTGGAATGTTTCTTTTGGGATTGTTCCTTTTGTTGTTGAGTGGAGTCAATCTTAATGCGCAATCTGAAACTTTTCCAGATCCTCCCTATATAAAATCCTACAAAGGAGTTGTTGGAAAAATATCCAAATATAATAATTTCAACTATTTGGATATCAGGGATGAGGCTGGTAAGAACAATCGGCAGGCCATGGGACATTATTGGGAACTATCCTATTCGTATGACTCAGTATTCCGCCAAAAGAAGAAGTTCAGGGATTTTGTGGTTAACCAGATTGTGGAAAACAAAGGCAGTGTATTTTTTGAGGACACCTTGCAAGTTCACTTTGTTATCCCGGCAGAGGGTGGCAATATTTGGGGCCGGATGTCGCTGGCCAGCGATAAAATTTATCGGATGCGGCTGATCAAAGAAGTTCCGTTTGTCAGTAAAATTCAATTTGACACTAAGCCGCTGATTGGTTTTGATAAATTTGTTGACTCGGTTGCACTTCCCCCAAGGGTTAACTATCTTCCTCATTCCATCATTACGAGGACTCAATATAGCAAATATGATCACCAGGAGTTTACCTGGAATGTTAAGGACACCCTATACAAGCAAAAGGTTATGGGGCCGTTTTGGGATTTAAAAATCGATGTCAGGAATAGTAAGAATCAGGTTGATAAACAGATATCAACGGTGGAGATATTGGAAAATTACTACCGTGCATGCATAAAGGCCGGAGGTAAGATAATGAAAAGCAGGCCCAGAGAATTGGTCTTCACCTTATCGGAGAAAAAAGCAACGCTGTGGTGCAGGGTTACTGTTTCGCTCGACGGTGTTTATTTTGTACGCGCTTTGCTCGAAGCTGATCAGGATAAAACCGCAACTGAAAAGATGGTTACGCTAAATACGAATCCGAAGGACTCAACCGGAGCGATCCCGGACCGCTAAAAAAGATAGTACGTCAAATATTTTCTTGGTCATGGAGGCTGATTGCAGGGTCATCATACTAGTAACAGGAAGGGTTCATGGGGTTGGATTCCGCTATTCAGCTTTACAAATGGCAAAGAATCTTCAGTTGACCGGATTTGTAAAAAACCTGCCTGATAATCAGTTATACATTGAAGCACAGGGGAAACCGGATTCGATCAGGGTACTTTTAGAGTGGTGCAATAGAGGGCCGGATCATGCAATAGTTGAATTGGTTGAATCATCCTATCATCCGTTGGCTGATTTTAACCACTTTCAAATCCGCAAATAACCAGCAAGATTTATTTTTCGGCTATTGTTATTGTTTAAATTATTCTTATTTTTCAGTAGAAAATTATTTACAATTAACCATGGCCAGTAAGAAAAACCTGAAGAAGGACATAGAATACCTGATCAGCGATGTAGTATTCGATTGTTATGCCCTGATGGATGAGCACCCGGAAAAGGACTTTTCGGCGTACGAAGAAATTATTAACGATATTATCGTTGTGAAGGAAGATTTGGTAGAACGTATTAATCATTTCGATCCGGGTGTTCATGGAAACTCGCGCAATTATTTCATGGCCATTAAAAGAGACCTGATCACGAGCATCACTGAGGCGTATGATAATTTGACCAAGCTTGGAGCTTGATTTCTGAAGGCTTTTTTTAGCGATTCCCTCCTAAATTTTAATACTTTTGTTACCCAAGTGAGAGTTCAAAAACTTGAGTAACTTATTTGTGTTGAGCTTTATGCGTCTTTTTTTTAAAAAGTTAGTATTCTATTTCTGTCTGATAACCAGTATGTTGGAGACTTTGGCTGCTCAAGAGCAAAAGTTTCCTTTTACCTGGCTTAACCGGTTTGAAAAGGAGATGGCCGGAAGTTTGGTTGTTAATCTGCTGCCACAAGCAGAGGTTGGTCAGTATCAGCTTGATTTTAAGGTGTTATGGTTTGATCCTGATGGTAAACAAATTACCGATCCGGGACAGATGCCTTTCCTTTGGCTATCGAAACAGTATTTTGACCTTTTTCCGGTGAAGGAGCTCATTTGTAGTTCTTTTGAGCAAAAAAAAATCTTTAATCTGGTTTTTCAAACTTCCGAGAAGCTTAATCTGCGGGTTCTGAATGGCTATGTGGGGAAGTTTAAAATTTCCGCAGTTTTTCAATATGCTCTATCGCGTGAAGATTATAATTCAGGGAAATCTGAATTGATTGAGCTGATCGGGGCAAAAAAAATAGTTATAGAGGCCAGTGCTTCCCATGTCCAATTGAATCCGAATGATGAGAAGGACATTGCAGGTGGCACCAAACAAACGGTAAAGCCCACAACCGATAATTCAAGGGCTGTTAAAAATCTGTTCGAGAGTTATCAAAAAATCCGGTTGAGGGTTAAGAATTTTGAAGATCGTAAGGACATAGCTGAGATTGATCGTCCAAGCTATCGTCTTGATCTGGAATCGCTTTCGGCCAATATTGAGAGTGAAAAAATGCTGTTGAATCCTGACAGCCTGCCAGAAGATACCTATCAATTGTATCGTGAGCAATACAACCATTTGAGTGATATTGTTCTTAATCTTCGGACTGCCGATCTGAAGTTTAGGAGCTCCTCAACTGGTCCCGGTCAGGTGTCAGATCCTTCCAACCGTTCAAGCATCGATGATAGCCTGAGGGCGATAATCCGGAGCCGGATCGAGCCCATAGTCCATAGGCAGGTGGATTCTTTAAACAATCTAGTAATTAGCCAGAAATCCATAGCCCTGGAAATAAGTGTTATCATGGCCAAGGCGAAACGAAGTTTTGCTGACAACCCAAAGGTTGACACTTTGATGAATAATCATGCTTTAATAAAAAAAGCTTTTCTGAATCTTACGATTAATCATGAAAGCAGCTGGAATACTTATCGTATTGATATTGGCATTCTGAGGCCTGTCAGGGAAATCGAAGCTTTCCATACTCTTTTTTTAAAGGGGCAGAGTGATCTTCAGTCGGCAATAGATTTGTTTGACAATGGAGTTGCTGCGATGAAATCTGATCAGGTTGAAACACCCTGGTACATGTCGAATCGTTTCTTATGGACCGGGTTGCTCGGAGTTTTGCTATTAGTTTTTGTGTCAGCTATTTGGAACAACAGGCGCAATAGGAGGATACTGAAAGAACAGTTGTCGATGATTGAATTATCCAGTTCCAATGGGCAGCAGGGCAAGCCAGTTACCAACGGAGTATTGGTGAATGAGGTTAAGAGCGAGTATTTTACTATTGATTATCATGAGACAATTCCGGAGTCCGTTGTGGGTAAAATGCATTATCATACCTCCGCAATAAAATCAGTTTATCAGATTGTTCAGGGGGCATTGTCGGAAAAAAAAGCTGGAGATTTTGGAGGCTATTTATTTGGTAACCAATACAAATTGCCCGGCAAGGGAGCTGCAAAAAGTGAGATTTTTGTTGAAAAGGCCTGTGATTCGCGGTATCTGAGATCTTCCATTTCCAATGATGTTGCAGCCCGGGCCGATTTGGTTGATGAGCTGGATGAGTTGGTCCGGCAAAACCGAAAATTCAGGTTGATTGGCTGGTTTACGGGTAGCGTTGATAACACTATGGAGATTCCTGAGGGTCTGATGAGAATTCACCGTTCATTTTTCAAGGAGAAGTGGCAGATTGGATTGATGCTCAATCCGGGCTCAGAAGTTCTTCAGGGAGCAGCGTTCCTTCGTCGAAAGAGTGGTTATCTTGACCCATTGCCTGATCCTGCGGCATTTGTAAAATGGGATGAGATTTACCGTTTTGCCTTAAATCCTTCGATCTCGTTAAAAAATGATAACCCTGGAGCCGATATCAGCAAAAAGGATTACATCAGGATTGCGCTTGATAACACATGGGGTGATAGCGTGGTTACGGGAGTCAGCTTTGAACATTCACTGATCACTGATATAACATCAGCTGCTGCTAACCAGGCAATTCCACGAGATACCTATCAGGTGGTCGGCTATTTGTATGGGACATCAGC
>CAIXKO010000235.1 GCA_903919925.1 uncultured Bacteroidota bacterium
ACTACCGGGCAAAGTTTTAACCGTATCCGCCTCACATACCGTTACCCAGGCCGATCTTGATGCCGGTGAAATTGTCAATATTGCCAAAGCAATCGGAAATGATCTCAATGGCAAATTAGTCGAGAAATCGGGTAATAAGCTCGTTATCAGTGGTGTTCAGCATTACGAATTAACCGCGGTAACCGAAACATCAGTTACCACTTTCAAAAAGGAAGGTCAAGTAATTCAGTTTACTGTATCGGTTAAAAACACCGGAAATGTTACCATGAGTAATATCAATATTGCCGATGCAAATGCTCTGTTGAATTTCGATCAGACTTTAACTCAGCTGGCCCCGGGTCAATCGGGATCAGTCAGTTCGGAATATGTAATCACCCAGGCTGATGTATATGCCGGTAAAATCGTTATCGCCGGAGTTGCCAATGGCCATACACCTGATTCACGGGAACACAGATTCAGTAGCAATGAATTGACGATCATGATCTTTATTGATAATTACAATCTGTCCAACTTCCCGAATCCGTTTGCTGTTGAAACAACGGTGGTATTTGACCTGCCCGAAAAAGGCGAAGTTATCCTGAAAATCTTTGACCTTGCCGGAAGGGAAGTCGGGGAAATCGAAAAACAGGAATACAACATTGGTAGGAATTTTGTAAACCTGAAAAACAAAAACCTGGTGAAAGGACTTTATATCCTGAAATTGTATTACAATAAAGATCAGGCAGTCAGAATGATGTCGATAGTCAATTAACTAACTCCGCTTTCAGTAATATAAGCGGTAATCAAGCGCGAAGGCGTAATATCGAACCCCGGATTGTGGACACGGGTGCCTGCCGGGGCAATAGGAGATAGTTGGTTATTGATAAAAAGAACCTCTTCATCACCTCGCTCTTCAATTACCACTGCCGCACCAGTTGCAGTAGTGGAATCGAAGGTTGAGGCTGGTGCGGCAACATAGAAAGGCACCTGGTTGTCAAACGCAGCCAGGGCTTTCAGGTAGGTTCCGATTTTGTTTACAGCATCGCCGTTGGCTGTAATCCTGTCGGCACCAATAATTACCAGGTCAACTTTGCCCTGCTGCATGAGCAAGCCGCCTGCATTGTCTACAATCAGGGTGTTTGGAACACCATGCTGAGTGAGTTCATAAACCGTAAGTTTAGCTCCCTGGTTTCGGGGCCGGGTTTCATCCACCCAAACATGAACCGGAATTCCGCTATCGTGTGCCAGGTAAATCGGTGCCAGGGCGGTTCCATAATCTACCGTAGCCAACCATCCGGCGTTGCAATGAGTAAGAATATTTACTGTTCTACCATCTTTATGGTCAGCAACTTCGCGAATCAGTTTTATGCCATGCTCCCCAATCAAACGGCTGCAGTTGTATTCCGATTCACGAATCTCAATTGCTTTTTTTAGTAAAAGTGATGGGTAATTGCTGAAATCAACCGGATTTTCAGATTCAGCAATATTCAGAATCTCCTTTACCGCATAAGCCAGGTTCACGGCAGTTGGTCTGGTAGCCACCAACCTGGTACCCATTTCCGTGATCCGGGAAAGTGATCCTCCCTTTTCTCTGACTCCCGCATACAAAGCAAACGCTGCAGCCACCCCAATCAGCGGAGCACCCCTTACTTCCATATCAGCAATCGCCCTGATACCATCCTCAAATGTTTTCATTTCCCTGACTGCCAGTTCCCAGGGTAACCTGGTCTGATCGATATATAAAATACGGTCAGTGGCTTCCTCATACCAAATCGATGTGAAAGAAGTGCCTGAAATTTTCATGCGTTTATGATAATGATAAATTATGGCTGCCTGGCCCGGGCAACATTCTAGTAGTCCTTAAGCGCCTCCAGAATGGTATAGTCCGCGTCAACATGGATGGAACGGATCCCAACCGATTCAGCAATTTTAACGTTCAACGCTGAATCATCAATGAATATCGTTTCTTCAGGATTTAAACGACTGGCCCTTAATACTTTTAAAAAAATCTTCTCGTCCGGTTTGCGCATTCCGAGATTATGGGAGTACCAGGCTTTATCGAGCAAATGATCCATCGACTCAATGCCGAAATTCCGCTCAAGCTCTGAATTAAAATATTTGGCATGTATAGGATTAGTATTGCTCAGCAGGTAAGTTTTGTATTTTTGGGCTAATCGCTGCACCAGTGCAATGCGCTCAGGCGGGAAATCAATGAGCAATGCGTTCCAGGCCTTATCAAACTGAATATCTGAACATTTGAACCCGGTCATCTCCTTAAATTTCCTCCGCAACTCAATCGAACAATATACACCGGTTTCAAAATCCATACATAGCTGGTTGATTTCTGGATCCTGAAATGCCTGCTCTGCATCCCTGAATCCAATTACCTCAAACGCATCAAATGTTCTCTTAAAATCAATGTTCATCAGCACCCCGCCCAGGTCAAAGATGATGTTCTTAATCCCTTCCATATCTTATCATTTTTCCTTTTTCCCCTTAACACCCACACTCACACCCAATTAGTGAGCGCAGCGAACCTACTTAGTCAACGAAGCAAACACCTTCTCCAAACTACTCTCCTTCTTCCTTAACTCAACCGTAGATTCATCAGCCACAATCTTCCCTAAATTGATAATCACTACCCGATCGCAAATGGCCTCCACCTCCTGCATAATATGGGTGGATAAAAGAATGGTCTTCTTTTTGCCCAGGCTATCAATAAACTTCCGGATCTCAATAATTTGGTTAGGATCTAATCCTGATGTGGGCTCGTCAAGTATCAAAACCGAAGGATCGTGTATAAGCGCTTGCGCTAAACCTACCCGTTGACGATATCCTTTTGATAAGGCCCCGATCTTTTTATGCTGCTCCGGTCCCAATCCAACCTGCCCGATCATGTCCTCTACAGCCTTTTTTGCAACCTTTCCCCGCGTTCCGTACAGATTGGCAACCATCATCAGGTACTCTTTGATATACATCTCCACATACAACGGGTTATTTTCGGGTAAATAGCCAATCATCCGCCTGATTTCCAGCCCGTGCTCAAGTGTGTTCAAATCATTTACCCACACATCTCCCTGAGATTGAGGAAGGTAACCCGTAATGATCTTCATCATCGTGGACTTTCCGGCACCATTAGGACCGATAAACCCCACGACCTCACCCGTTTTTACTGAAAACGAAACATCGTCAAGAGCTCGTTGCTCTCCAAAAAGCTTTGTAATACCACTAACTTTTATCGACATAATTATTGATAACCAATTGTAATAATTTCCAATAGTTTTTCTACCGCCTGATCCTCATCAATATTTTTCAGAACTGCATCTTTCCCTTTGTAAATATGCACTTTACCACTACCTGCACCAACATACCCATAATCAGCGTCGGCCATTTCACCCGGGCCATTAACAATGCATCCCATAACGGCAATCTTTAGCCCGGTAAGATGTGCCGTAGCCTCCTTAACTTTTTTAACCGCTTCCTGCAATTTAAAACTCGTACGTCCACAACCGGGACAGCTAATATACTCAGTTCGCGTGATCCTCGCTCTCGATGCTTGCAGTATTCCGTAAGCCACTGGTATCTCAAATTCCGGGTCCTCGGTAAGCGAAACCCTGATTGTATCGCCAATGCCATCTACCAGCAGGGACCCGATCCCAATAGCAGATTTCAGCCGGCCGTCTTCTCCCTCCCCGGCCTCTGTAACTCCAAGATGCAGCGGATAGTCCATGCCCTCCGCATCCATCCTTTCAACCAGCAGCCGGGTAGCCTCAACCATCACCTTTACATTGGATGATTTCAGCGATAATACAATATTATGAAAGTTTTCCGAACGGCATATTCTTACCGACTCCAAAGTGGCCTCCACCATTCCAGCGGGTGTGTCACCATACTGATCTAAAATACGTTCTGATAAACTTCCGTGATTGGTGCCAATGCGAATGACTGTTCCGTTTTCTTTACATACCTCCAGGAGCGGG
>CAIXKO010000236.1 GCA_903919925.1 uncultured Bacteroidota bacterium
ATTGTGCCAAAGGTTTCACTATCGCGGGCCCGCGATTTATTGCAAATTATTGATGTCAGAGATAAAACCTACTCGGTTGAGCGCGCAGGCAAACTCGATTTTATTGATGGTAAGCTTAAAAGTCCTGACTGATACCGAGCCCTTCAGCGAGGAATCAGTCAGAACTTATAATTAATTTAATCCGCCTTGTCCCCGGTAAAGTTTAATCGCCTTGTCCAATCTTAGTTTCAGGACCGTCACGTATTGATCATTTACATTTTCCGGAACATCAATGTAAACCAGGCCCGGAACCGGACTCCAGGAGATCTTGCCTACTACCTTGTGGGTAAGTTGCTGGCCATTGCCAACAACGGTGATGTCCTGAATCTTATTCACCAGCCCTTTCAGCATGATGGTTCCGTTTACCTTGCCGTGCAGAAAAAGGTATAATGTAGTTGAATCTTTTGATAGGGTAGTGGGTCCGTAAAAATGACCTTGCGGAATGCCACCGATCGTGTTAAAAATGGCTTCCCCATGCTTTTTGTTCCAGGAGCCTAGTTCCTTGAGAATGTTGATTTGCTCTTCGGGAATTGTTCCGTCTTCCTTTGGCCCCATATCCAGAAGCAGGTTGCCGCCGTTGGATACCGCATCAACAAAAATGGTAATGATTTCATAAGGTGTTTTCCAATTGTTATCGTGATGGAATCCCCAGTTATCATTGCTCGTCATGCAAAGCTCCCACCAGCTGTATTTAGGCCGTGAAACAGGAAAGTTCTGCTCGGGAGTTTCGTAATCACCGTATCCCTGAAGCCTGCTGTTGATAATGGCCTGAGGATTGCGCGCGAGGATAATGGACCGGATCTTTTCTGATTCCCACTGTTCTGCACTATGCTCCCAATCCCCGTCAAACCACCAAAGATCGGGATTGAACTGCGAGCTGATTTCCATGATCTGACCTTGAAAAAACTGACGGAAACGGTTCCATCGGTCATATTCTTTTTCCAGCTTATATTTATTGCTGTCTTTTATAAAACCCGGATAGTCAGGATAGGTCCAGTCGATGAGAGAATAATAGGCGCCACACTTCAATCCGCGCTTACGTAATTCCTCAAAGAACGGCTTGATCATATCTTGCTTGGCCGGAGTGGATTTTACGATGCTCAGATTATTCATTTTGGTATCGTACATGGCAACCCCATCATGATGCTTGGTAGTAATAACGGCATACCGGGCACCGCTCTCTTTTATCAGATCCGCCCAAAATGATGGATCATATTTTTTTAGGGTAAAGCCTTTTAGTTGCTTCATGTAATCAGTATGGCTGATCTTTTTGTTGTAAAAGCTCCACGATTCATCAATTCCATCAACAGCGTAAATACCCGTATGTATGAAAATGCCCAGTTTGGCATCGGCAAACCATTGCATCTTATCCCGGATGGTAGCGGGATCTATTTTTTGCTGAGCCCTTATTGGTAAGAATATCAATAATATACAGGCGGAAATGAGAATTTGTTTTCGCATATCGTTTAAATCTTTATGTAATAAATGCAATTGTCACTTGTTTTGATTTTTGAATCGGTTTTTGCTTATTCAGTAAAGTACTTTTTCCTGAAATAGCAGGTTGCACCGGCACAAATTACCAATAAGAGCACGCTCATCGGCGCTGCCGAACAGATGGAATGATAACCCATGAGATTATCTTTGCTGGCTCCGGCATTGGGAATCAGGGTGATTATGGCCGCTAATGTGAACAACATCGTAAGTGCAAGCAACCATTTGTATCCTTTTTTTCTGGTTTTCATTCGGTTAAAATAGTTATTAGAGTTAAATTCGCTCAATATTAATTAAAAGATCATGAAAGCAAAATTTCTCATACTTTTTACAGGCATAATTCTGTTATCCGCCTCGACCAGCCAATCATTTTCCCAGTCTTTTGGTGGCGTTGGCTTTTTTAAGCCAGGTTTTCAAACGATGCAATTCGATCAGTTGAACAGCCATTTGCCAACCAGTGGGCCACAGATTTCAAACCGGCCGTTTACCACAGCGGGTGCCGGGTACGGTGTAATGGCAAATATTGTTATCGGAGGTGAAGGCGGATCGGTGCATGCCGGATCATTTACAAAAGGTGATCAGCAGATTGATCTGGCGGGAGGCTTCGGGTTTTTTTCACTGGGTTATATCGTTGTAAATAAAAAGAAAGTAATCATTTACCCTTTGGTATCCATTGGAGGTAATGATTTGCAGATTTATATTCACCAAAAGGGCCAGAGTTCATCTTTTACCAATGTATCCGGTGAGCCTTTTCAAGCAACCACGATAAATCTCAGTACAAAAATCCTGAAATTCTCTGTTTCAGGTCTTTATGCTTTGCAAGGTAATTCCGATAAAGGAGCAGCTGGTTTGATGATCGGGTTGGAAGCCGGATACCAGGTAGGATATAAAACAGGAAAGTGGAGCTACGATAATGGCGACATAACCGGTGCACCCGATTTTAACAGTAATGCTTTTTTTGTGCAATTGATGATCGGCGGCGGCGGTATTATGCGGAAATAGCTGGTTATTCAATAGCCGGAATCCCTATAAA
>CAIXKO010000237.1 GCA_903919925.1 uncultured Bacteroidota bacterium
AAATCCTGGTCGGGGGAGGCTACCTGTGTTCTTTTAAGCAAGGAATGGTTAGAATTGGGTGCGGATATTATTGGAGGATGCTGCAGAGTTGGGCCAGAACATATTAAATCGATAGCTTCTGTCTTGGATCAAAACAGTCAGATGGGACGTTCGGAAAAGAAATACTACCTGTATTCCGGAGTGATAATGAACTGACCCCTATGCCCGGCGAAACAAAGACAGATGAAGTGAAAGTCAGGAAGGATCTTGTACCTGATCAGGTTCATTTAGTGGCCGAGGGATTAAGCCTGTAAAGCACATCATTTCAATGGGTAATCGTACACTTGAAGTAATGTTTGAGTATATTTACAAGCCTTGGTTGTTTCAGGTTAATCAAAACCAAATCTGTACAGCCTCAAAGATGTTGAATATTATGGACAAGGGTAAAAAGATACGATAACAGAGAGTTAATCATAAGAAGCAAACTTTGCCATGGACATTCAGGACAAAACCAAACAAGAACTCCTAAAGGAGCTGCAGGAATTGCAGCGAGCAGATAATGCCTTAAAGGTTTCTGCTGAAGTAGATATGATCGTACAAAAGCAGACCATGGAGGCATTGCAGGCAAGCGAAGAACGGTTTCAGCTTTTATTCAATAAAGCGCCGCTTGGCTATCAATCGCTAGATTTTGATGGAAATTTCATCGAAGTTAATCAACAGTGGCTCGATACCCTGGGGTACGAACGCGAAGAGGTTATTGGCAAGTGGTTTGGCGATTTTCTTACGCTTGCCTATCAGGATGGGTTCCGCAAACGCTTCCCGATTTTTAAGGAACAGGGCAAAATCCACAGCGAGTTTGAAATGATCCATAAAAATGGGTCTTATTTGTTTATTGCCTTTGAGGGTAGAATTGGTTACGATGTTAACGGCAGTTTTAAGCAAACACATTGCATCTTGCAGGATATAACTAGCATTAAGCAGACTGAAAAAGATTTAATCAAAAACCGCGAGCTGCTGAAAAGCATGGAAAAGGCAGCAAAAATTGGCGGTTGGGAATTCGATGTGGAAACCATGGTTCAAACCTGGACTGAAGAAATATTTCATATTCTTGAAATTGATACTACCCATGGCGCACCTGATGTTCCGGAAGGGATTGGTTTTATTGCCCCCGAATATCAACCCATGGCCCTGCTTGGCATACAACGTGCCATCGAATTTGGCGAACCCTATAACCAGGAATGGGAAGTTATAACCACAAAAGGCAATAAACGCTGGGTTAACGCCATTGCTAAGCCTTATCAGGAAAACGGAAAAACAAAATCTGTTTCAGGTTCTTTTCAGGACATTACTAAACGCAAACTTTCTGAAATTGCTTTGCTTGAAAGTGAAAAAAACTTACTGAGAACAAATGAAGAGTATAGACGGAGTAACCAATTGCTTGATGAATCGCAATCAATATCCAAAGTTGGCGGTTGGGAATTTGATATTGTCAACAACAAACTCTATTGGACTGCAGAGACTTATCGGATACATGATACCTCACCTCAAGAATTTAACCCTACAGTCGATGCCGGAGTGAGTTACTTTTTACCCGAGTCTAAAATAATAATTAGTGAGGCATTGGAACTTGCCATAACACAAGGTAAAGGGTATGATTTGCTTCTTGAAACCTACACCACAAAAGGACGGAAAATATATGTCCGAACCACTTGTCAGGTTACACTGGTAGATGGAAAACCTATAAAATTAACCGGTATATTTCAGGATATTACCGAACAAAAGCAGGAAGAACAAAAACTAAAGGCACTTGAACAGCAAAGCCATGCATGGTTAGAGAATTCACCCACCTGTACCAAAATCGTTGACCTTGATTTCAATCTGCAATTCATGAGCAGCGCCGGAATAAAAGGACTAAAAATCGACGATATCACGCCTTATTATGGCAAGCCCTATCCTTTCCACTTTTATCCCGAGTCATTTAAAACCAAAATGACCGGAAACATGAACAAGGCGATAGAAACCGGGGAAGTTATTACCCAGGAAGCCCCTTTTGTTGATATAATCGGGAATGAAGTATGGTATCACTCAACCATTGTACCTGCAAAGGATGATAATGGCCGGATTGAATACCTGATCATCGTCTCCATGGATACGACTGAACGCAAATATGCGGAAGAGAAGCTAAGAGAGAGCGAAGCAATAAAAAACACAATGGTTTCAAATATTGGCGATGTAATCGTCATTATCGACCAAAATGGAATAACCCAGTATAAAAGCCCGAACATTACAAAATTGTTCGGTTGGAAACCCGAAGAACTAATTGGAAAGAATACGTGGGATAATGTTCACCCCGACGATTTGGAAGCAGGACAGAAATTTTTTGGCACAATCTTAACTGAACCCAACGCTACCGGCACAAAAGAAATTCGATACAAACGCAAAGACGGTAATTATGTATGGATTGAAATTAATGTGATAAATCTTTTGCATGACAAGGACATACAAGGTGTTTTGGGCAATTACCACGACATCTCGGACAGGAAGCAAGCGGAAAATGAACTAATTGAAGCCAAAAAACACGCCGAAGAAAGTGAAGAAAAGTACAGGCTGCTATACGATTCGAACCAAATGCCAATCTCAATTTTTGAAGCTGATACGCTAAAATTCCTTTCGGTAAACAATGCTTTTGTTCAAAAATATGGCTACACAAAAGAGGAATTTCTAACTATGACTATTCTGGATATCAGACCTGAATCTGAAATAGAAAAAGTGAAACAGTTAGTCAATGTAATTGATAAAGGTCTTGCTGATGTGGGTATTTATCTTCATAGAAAGAAAAACGGAGACATTATTCAGGTTGAAATTATCAGGTGCGATATTGTTTTTGAAGGTAAAAAGGCAAAATTAGTTTTTGCTCATGATGTTACTGATAAATTAAAAGCGGAGCAAGAACTCAGTCAGGCATATAATGAATTAAAGTTAGCCAAAGAAAAAGCAGAAGAAAGCGAGGCTTTTTTTCGCAGTATTTTTGAAAATTCCCCTGTTGGTAAATCAATCACCGGTTTGGATGGATCACTAAAAACGAATAAGGCATTTAGTGATATGCTGGGTTATTCGTTCGAAGAATTTCAGACCAAAAACTTTGATGCCATTACTAATCCTGATGATATTCAAAAATCAAAAGAAGCTGTAGAAGCATTGTTAAAAGGTGAAGCACAGGTATACCGATTTGAAAAAAAATACATCCATAAAAACGGATCAGTAGTGTATGCAGATGTGGTTACTACTTTACAGAAAAACAGGGATGGAAAACCTTTGTTTTTTATTACATCAGTTAATGATATTACCGAACGCAAGCAGTCAGAAAAAGCATTAAAAGAAAGTGAAGAACGTTTCAAAAACATGTTTGAAAAACACAGTTCAATTATGTTGCTCGTTGAACCGGAATCGGGTATGATAACAGGTGCCAACAATGCATCCGCCACTTATTATGGGTACAGCAAACCGGAATTACTTTCCATGCGCATTGACCAAATTAACATCTTGCCGCCAGATGAAATAAAAGTAGAGCGTGAACAAGCCCTTCGCGAAGAAAGGAATTATTTTATATTCCCACATAGGTTGGCCAATGGCGAAGTTCGTACGGTGGAAGTTCACTCCTCACCAATTATTTTTCAGAATCAGAAAATCCTATTCTCCATAATACAGGATATTACCGAACGCAAGCACCTGGAAAAAATTCGCGAAATTCAATACAATATCGCTACTGCAGTAGTTGCTTCGGATAACGTTGAGCAATTACTCGAATTGGTGCGCATCGAATTAAGCCAGTTATTCGACACCACAAATTTCTTTGCGGCACTTTACAACGCCCAAAACAATACACTGAAAAAATTGCACTGGGTTGATGAGGTTGACAATTATGAAGAATGGGATGCCGCGAAATCATTCTCCGGTTATGTGGTACAAACCGGAAAAACATTGCTGATCAACAAGCAGGAAATTACAAAACTGGCAGCAGAACAAAATATACCTATTACAGGCACGCCGGCTGAATGTTGGTTGGGAGTACCACTTTTAGTTGATAAAAAACCCATAGGCGTTCTGGTAATACAAAGCTATATCGACCCAAAAGCCTACGATGCTTCCGGGGCCATGCTATTCGAACAGATAGCCTATGATTTAGGTGTTTATATTGAAAAAACCAGGATTTTGCAGAATTTGAATGTCGCCAAACTACAAGCCGAAGTAAACGAGCAACGATTATCCGCATTTATGAATGCAATACCTGATATAATATGTTACAAAGACGGTGAAGGAAAATGGTTATTGGCAAATGATGCGGATCTGGAACTCTTTTGTTTAAAAGGAGTTGAATATTTTGGTAAAACTGATCGGGAATTAGCTCAATATACCAATGAACTCTATGCAGATGCTTTCAGAGCCTGCATGGAAACAGATGAAAAGTCATGGAATAAAAGATCAATATCTAAAGGTATTGAAGTGATCCCGACGGTTAGTGGCGGGAAAAAAGTATTTGAAGTCTATAAAATTCCATCGTTTTATCAAAATGGTGAAAGAAAGGGACTTGCAGTTATTGGCCGGGATATTACTGAGTTATTTGAAACAGAGCAGAATCTTTTATTGGCCAAAGAAAAAGCAGAAGAAAGCGAGGAAAAATTCAAATTGATTTTTGACAAAAGTCTGGTTGCAATACTCATTGCCAATGATAAAGGAGATTTTTTATCGGCCAATAATGCTGCAGCTGATTTGTTGGGATTTCCCATTGAAGAGTTGTTGAAAATGAACGTTGGCGATTTGAAAACAACAATAAAACCTGACGCTCATGACAGGTACCATAAATATTTGGAATTAGGCGAAGAAAAAGGAGAATTTGATTTTTTTACCAAATCGGAAGAACGAAAAATTGCTTACTACCATGCTGTTAGAATCAAATCTGATTTTAATTTAAGTATGTTGATAAATATTACGAATCAGAAAAAAACAGAACAAGATTTGCTGATTGCCAAGCTTCACGCTGAAGAAAGCGACCGCCTCAAATCCGCTTTCCTGGCCAATATGAGCCACGAAATACGTACACCGATGAATGGAATTCTTGGGTTTGCCGAACTACTGAAGGAACCAGACCTTACAGGCGAACAGCAACAAGAGTATATTAAAATCATCGAGAAAAGCGGCGCCCGAATGCTCAACATCATCAACGATATTGTGGATATATCAAAAATTGAATCAGGGCTGATGAAACTCGCTATTAACGAAACAAATGTAAATGAGCAGATAGAATACATTTATACGTTCTTCAAGCCCGAAGTTGAATCCAAAGGGATAAGGCTCGCCTTCCGAAATGCATTGCCGGCAAAAGAAGCCATCCTTAAAACCGACCGCGAAAAAGTTTATGCCATCCTTACCAACCTGGTTAAAAATGCCATTAAATACACCGATAAGGGTTCAATCGAATTTGGGTATAGCGTGGTAGTAGATACAGGGCATGCCCTGTCTATACCGCAAAAATCGTTTCTGCAATTTTACGTAAAAGACACTGGAATTGGTATCCCAAAAGATCGTCAGGACGCCATTTTTGAACGATTTATTCAGGCTGATATGGCTGATGTACAAGCACGGCAAGGAGCAGGTCTGGGTTTAGCCATCTCAAAATCGTATGTCGAATTGTTAGGTGGCAAAATTTGGGTAGAAGGTGAAATGGGCCTGGGTTCAACATTTTATTTCAGCTTACCTTTCAATGCTGAAACGGTGATAGAAACTATTAATCAGCAATTTGCGCCTTCAGCAATAACCGAGCCTATTAGAAAGCTAAAAATTCTGATTGCCGAAGATGATGAAGTATCGGAAATGCTAATTGATATAACTGCAAAAACATTGGGCAAGGAAATTTTAAAAGTAAGGTCAGGGGTTCAAGCCGTTGAAGCTTGCCGTGATAATCCCGACATAGACCTGATATTGATGGATATTCGGATGCCGGAAATGGGCGGATATGAAGCGACCAAAAAAATCCGGGAATTTAATAAAGACGTTGTCATTATAGCACAAACAGCTTATGGACTATCGGGCGACCGGGAAAAGGCAATAGAAGCGGGCTGCAACGATTATATTTCGAAACCCATTAACAAGGAAATACTTCTTTCAATAATCCATAAGAATTTCAATGAATAATGTTTTGGCTGTCAAGTAAACAATTAAAAATGAAGCAAATGGCTATAACAGCTACGTTACCACCAAGTGTTGAAAACAAAATGCCAGCCATCAACGAAAAAACTTCAAACAAATTAGAGATTACGTTGCGAAATGTCATTACAAAAATGGCCTGATGTTAAATTTGTTTCCTTTGGTGAATTCGGTGAAATATGGCGTAATAATGAAAATGGTATTCAAGAGACTTAACGAAATAGCAAATCAACAAATGACAATACTCAATGAAGTTGAGAACCGTAGAATACTCAAATAAAGAATACATTGCCTAATATGTATATAAAAACAACAAAAACAACATGTTACCTTGGAGAGGTCTCGTGCTAAGTCAGCTTTGTCTCCGATTAATTTAAGATGCATGGATACAATTGTTCAAACCGCATCCCCGGCCTATTTATTAACCATTGCAGTGTTGAGCATTGCCGTTCTGCTTTTGCTTATTATCAGATTTAAGGTTCACGCTTTCGTGTCGCTCACCCTGGTGAGCCTGGGCACTGCAGTCGCCACCGGTGTCTCTTTTGATAAAGTGGTACCGACCATGATGGGCGGTTTTGGCAGCACCCTGGCTTCAGTAGCGCTGCTGGTTGGCCTGGGTGCAATGATTGGTAAAATCCTTGAGGTAACGGGCGGCGCTAAAGTGCTGGCAGATACGCTAATCGGGCGTTTTGGGCCAAAACGGGCCCCCTTTGCGCTGGGAGTAGCCTCGTTATTGTTTGGCTTTCCGATCTTCTTCGATGCAGGCCTGATTGTAATGATGCCGATCATCTTCAGTGTGGCGAAACGTTTTGGGGGATCACTGCTCAAATACGCGTTACCCGCAGCCGGAGCATTTGCGGTCATGCACGCCTTTATGCCTCCGCATCCAGGACCCGTTGCTGCCGCCGAACTGCTCGGGGCAAACATCGGATTACTTGTAATTGTCGGTATCCTGATTGCGATACCAACCTGGTATCTTGGTTCTTACCTGTTTGGGCTTTACGCAGGCAAAAAAATCCAAATTCCAATCCCTTCGTCCATTTTTAATGCCGACTCGATCATCGACCCATCCAAACTTCCCAGGTTTGCCACAGTGATGACTATTCTGGTTCTGCCTGTTTTGCTGATTTTTATGGATACAGGGCTGAACACACTGGCTGTGGATGGGATCATTAATGGCAAAGCACCGGTAGTGGGGTTTTTACGCATGCTGGGTAATACGCCGGTTGCACTGTTAATTACCTTGATAGTCTGTTTAGTGGTGTTTGCAAAAGAGTATGGTATGACCAGGCTGGAACAGTTTTGCAACCATTCACTTGCCCCGGTTTGTGCGGTA
>CAIXKO010000238.1 GCA_903919925.1 uncultured Bacteroidota bacterium
GATATGGGAACCTCTCTTACCGGGAAAATTGCAGGATTAAACGTACTAAACAGTACTGAATTTGCGGAAGCACCTGAAATTCAAATACGTGGTGAAAACCCACTTTTAGTCATTGATGGGGTTCCTTACGGTAACATGACTTTGCGCGATATCCCATCAGACGATATCGAATCGTTAAACGTGTTAAAAGGGGCCACAGCTTCTGCGCTTTATGGATATCGTGGGGCAAGCGGAGCGATTATCGTAACAACAAAAAAAGGCAACGCATATAAAGGCCTTTCAGTTACCATTAACAGCGGCACCATGTATACTGCTGGTTTTTTGGCTATTCCGGAGATACAATCCACCTATGGACGCGTGGTAAACACGGCGACCAATACCTACTCAACCGGTGGCGATGGTTCCTGGGGAGTGCCATTGGATGGAAGGGAAGTTATCCAGTGGGACCCGATTTCAAAAGCATTCAAGGCCATGGCCTATCTGCCAAGAGGTAAAGATAATTTCAAGAATTTTTTAGAACAGGGCTATGTGCTGAACAATAACATCAATGTGGTTCAGCAAGGTGAATTTGGTAGTTTCCGGACTTCGGCCACCTGGGTTAATAATAAAGGTCAATATCCAAATTCAGTGTTTAACAAATTCACTTACAGCATGGGTGGCGACATGAAGATTAAGAAATTCACCTTGTCGTCAAACATGTCATTCAACAAGCAAACCTCTCCAAATATCGGATTTAGCGGGTATACCAGCTATGATCCTATGTATACGATGCTCGTTTGGAGTGCTCCGGATTACGATATTAAAGACTACCGGGATTACTGGCTGGTACCCAATGAATCGCAGAATAATAGTTATACTGACTCCGGCAATAATCCCTATTTCGACCGGTATCAGAGAACCCATAGTACAAACAAGGATATTTTGAATGGGACCCTGGCCATCAATTACGATATGACCTCATGGCTTAAGTTGACCTTGCGCACCGGTTTTGATACATACAGCGACCGGCAGGATATTAAAGTTTCAAAAGGATCGCTGATCAGTGCAGGTTCCGCAACTTTGATACCTAACGGATCGCAGGTTTGGGGCGAATCGGCCAATGGTTCTTTCAATACCGGCCTCAGCCGGGGTTACAGTATGAATAACGATGTTTTGCTATCCGGAAATAAATCGTTGGGTAAATTTAATGTTGATGGTTTACTTGGCGGCACCATGTATTATCGCCAGGATGAAGGTGTTGAAGCATGGACAAAAGATGGTCTGTCTATTCCCGGTTACTATTCCCTAAATGCATCGGTGAGCCCGGCCGGCGTTAAATCAATGATGTACCGGCAGGAAGTAAACAGCGTATTTGGCCGGCTGGCCTTATCGTGGAACAGGCTAGTTTATGTTGAAGGCACTATGCGTAACGACTGGAGTTCTACCCTACCCCAATCAACCCGGTCGTATCTGTATCCCTCCGTATCCGGAAGTTTGATTGCATCGGAATTGTTACCTAAGTACAACTGGTTATCATTATGGAAATTACGTAGCTCCTGGACCTCATCGAGAACACCTGCGGGCATTTACGAAATAAATTCCGTTTACTCCATTACAAACAATGCATGGGGTTCTTTATCAGCGGCATCCTATCCGAATACGATCAGGGGAGCCGATGTTCATCCGGAAAGCAGTTCAACATTTGAAATTGGTACTGCTGTAAACGTATTCAAAAACAGAGCATCAGCCGATATTTCCTTCTACTCAAAAAGAATGTATGATGCATTAAAATCCACCGGAATCAGCTCAGCATCAGGATATTCATACAACTATATTAATATCGGCGAAGAAGTGACCAGGAAAGGTGTTGAAATCACCGCCAATGTAACCCCGGTTAAAAGTAAAGACTGGCAATGGGATATTTCCGTTAACTGGTCGAAATATGCCCGGTTTTATACGAAACTCGATTCGGTTTATTCCGACGATAAACCCTGGGTAAAAGTAGGTGAACGAGCAGATAGTTACATCCTTACTGATTATCAGAGAGATCCAAACGGCAATATTATACACAACAATGGGTTACCTCTTTATTCAGCTTACCAATCAAAGTATGGCAATTACGATCCCGATTGGATTTGGGGGGTAAACACCAAACTCAGATGGAAAAACCTGGAATTTAACATTTCATTTGACGGCCGGGTTGGCGGTTTAGCGGCAACCACTACAGAAATGTATATGTGGAGAGCTGGCTCACACCCGCTGTCATTGGTTCCGGAACGATACCTGGATGCCACGGTACCAGGATCAAAAAACTATATTGGGACAGGAGTTAAAGTGGTATCCGGAGCAGCCACTTACGATACTTATGGCAACATAACCAGCGATACCAGAGTATATGCCCCAAATGATCAGGCTGTTACGCATGAAACTTATACCAACACCCTCCACCGGGGAACGGCATGGGGAGGTGCACCTTCAACCCTTGATCTTTACTCAACCACCTTTTTGAAAATACGGGAGATGGCATTAACCTATAATTTACCTGAAAAGCTATGCAAAAAATTCTATGCCAAAGGGGTTTCTATTTCGGCAGTAGGTCAGAATATCTTTTTGTGGGCCAAGCAGTTTAAGTATTCCGATCCTGATGGAGGGTATGAGAATTTTAGTGATCCCTCCTTGCGTTACCTCGGTTTTAATTTGAAAGTTACCTTTTAATAATCCAGTCAGATGAAAAAGATATTTAACCCTAATAAAATAGCATTTCTCCTCTCCATTTTTCTGCTTGCCAGCTGCGGAAAATTTGAGGACATCAACACAAATCCCGATGCTACCACCCAGGTGAGTTCATCGCTTTTGTGTACCAATGTGATATTAAACACGGCCAGATTTAATGGCAGGGATGCTAAAAGCTATCTGACCGACAATGCTTTACCCAAGTATATAGGTTATGCCAACGAGGGCCAGATGGGAGCTCAGTACAACAGTATCGGGAGCAGCAGTTTTGACGCGATGACCCTGCTTCCGGATATTGATAAGATGTTGGAATACGCAAAAGGCAGTGTTTTGGAAGACTCGTACAAAGGGGTTGCAAAATTTGCAAGAGCTTATCTGTTTTTCCGGCTCACCATGGAAATGGGTGATATTCCCTATTCCGAAACTAATTTGGGTTCAACCGGAAATTACCGCCCGAAATATGACCGGCAGGAAGAAATTCTGAAAGGTGTTTTGGATGATTTGAAAGCGGCTGATGGGTTTTTTGCAAATGGCCGTACTTTTTCAGGCGATCCCACCCCTTACAGTGGTAATCCGGCAAAATGGAGAAAGGCTACTAATGCTCTTGCGCTCAAGATATTGATGTCGCTGAGCAAAAAAGAAGGTGTTGCATCGCTGGATATAAAAAACCGGTTTCAGGAAATTGTTGCCGCAGGAAATCTGATGGAGTCAACTACCGGATTTTTCGGGCTCAATTATTCAACCCAAAACAAACATCCATTATCGGGCACCAGCAATTTGTTTACCAGCAGAACGATTATCAGTTCATTACTGATGAACAATTTAAAGAAACTAAATGACCGCAGGTTATTTTATTATGCTGATCCGGCAGGAGCAAAGATATCGGCAGGCAAAACCCAGGCCGATACCGCCGCTTATGTGGGGGTTGATGTTGAAATAGATTATGCTGTTATGAATACCGGTCACAGTGCCAATCAATACTCACTGCTCAACAAGCGATACTTAACGGAGTCTGCCTGTGAGCCCAGGATGCTATTGACTTTTGGAGAGCAGGAGTTGATTTTGGCTGAAGCGGTTGTTCGCGGATGGATCACTACCGGAACGGCCCAAACCTATTATCAGGATGGAGTAAAATCGGCATTGGCTGCAGTTATGGCAACCAAATCGAGTTATGCGCACACCAAGCCGATTGATCAGGCATACATTGATGGATATTTTACCGGTGAAGCCGCATTTAAAGGGACCGTTGATGAACAATTGAAACAAATCTGGATGCAGCGCTATATTCTGAACTTCATGCAGGATGCTGAATACAGCTATTTTGAATATCGTAGGAATGCCTATCCGGTATTCCCCATTAATCCTGCCACCAGTTTGAACGAAAACAACAAGAACGGTTTGCCGCTGCGTTGGTTATATCCGGGTTCAGAAACCGATTACAATCGTGAAAATCTTATTGAAGCCCTTAACATTCAGTATGATGGATACGATGAGGTTAATAAAGTTATGTGGCTGTTGAAATAATTCGGGAAATAATGATGATTTAATATTATTCTAAATTCTACAATAAAAAACCAACACTATGAAAACAAAACGTTTACTGCTTTTTGTGTTTATCGCACTCTTTGGTGCTGTAATGGCAAGCGCAACGGTTCCGGTGCGTAAAGGCTGGTGGAAATTTGATGATCCGGCCGATTTAATGAAAGCAACGATCGGGAATCCGCTTACTCCTTACGGTACTGGTGCTCATGAATCGCTGACCGGCCCGGTTGATGGCAATTTAGCCATTTCCGATGCGGTTGGCCAGGCTTTAATCATGGACCATGGCATTGCCGCAAATGGAGGCGGAGCTAATGTGAATGAATATTCATTTCAAATCGATTTTTACGTTCCCGGTCCGATTCCCAGCTATGTTTGCTTTTTTCAGACTGGTGTAATGAATGATGCCGATGGTGATCTTTTTATCAAAGCAAACGGAACCATTGGGTTGGGTGTTTTGGGATGGTCAACAAAAACAGTAGCTCCCGATACCTGGTATCGCCTGATCGTATCGGCTAAATGCGGAGAGTATTACCGGGTATATGTGAACGGGGAATTATTCCTGGAAAAACTCGGAATTGCAGTTGACAGCAGACATTCGTTGCAACCTCAATCCTATATTTTTGGCGATGATGACGGCGAAGATCCCACCATTTTCTGCTCTGAACTTGCTGTATGGAATGTTCCCCTTACTGAAGAGCAGGCATTGGAATTAGGTGATGCTACAACCGTTGGGTTCCCCGAAAGAAAAGGTTTGTGGCAGTTTGATGATGCCGCTGATCTGACCAAAGCTACCATTGGCTTGCCATTGGAATTAACCGGAACACAAACAGCTGTTGCAGGTCCTACAGATTCCAACCATGCCACTATGGTACCACTGGGAAGCTATTTGACCATGACACACGGTATTGATCCGAATTTAGGCGGGGCCTTTGTAAATGAATGGACCTTGCAGGTTGACTTCTCCATTCCAAAAACGGAAACCTGGTATGCATTCTTTCAAACGGGTTCAATCAATGATGATGCCGACTTGTTTGTGGCCAGCAGTGCAAATTCATCAGGCCGGGCTGCAAACGCTATCGGTACCGCCGCCACAGGTTATTCGGCCAATACCCTATTGGCAAATACCTGGTATCGTTTGTTGGTTACTGTAAAAAATGGTGAGTTTTTCAGGGTGTATATCGATGGTTCATTGTGGCTGGAAGGCGCTATTCAACCATTGGAAGGTAGATGGGCCCTTGATCCAGTTCTGCGGATTTTCCAGGACAATGATGGCGATGATGGCGACATAAATTGCTCAGAACTGGCCATGTGGAATGTAGCCCTAACCGCCGCTCAGGCTCTGGAATTGGGTAATGCCACAAATTCCAGCTCCGGAATTGGCAGTGTTATGGTTAAAAACACCGCTGAACTGGGCCAGAACTATCCAAATCCCTGGACAATTAATACCATTTTCCCCTATACCATTCAGGAAGCAGGAAAAGTAACTTTCCGTGTTCTTGATGCTACCGGAACTCAAATAAATGTTATTGAAGCAGGTGTTAAAACTCCGGGATCCTATCAACTGGAATTGAATTCCAATCAATTGGGATCAGGAGTGTATTACCTCCAGATGATCAGCAATAAACAATCAACGGTAAAAAGAATGATTGTTGTAAAATAACCATTGTTTGTTGAAATTTGATAAAGAGGGTATTTCTGCATAGGAAATACCCTCTTTTTATATTAAATACAATCATACCTGACTTTAGCTTTAAAAGACGAAATGGGTATGTGGATTCAGGATGGGGTCTCTTGATATCCGTATTTATAATATAAGATTATGTTCTGCTAATGTTAATCACTAAACCCTCAACCCTTATCACTTTTTAAAAGTTTTAGTCGAATGAAATTCCATTAAGTGAAAGTTTTACCTTTGTTCTCATAAATATGGGCTCAGTATGATACGAACGAAGTATAATATCAAAAGAAATGATGAAGAATTATTAGAAATTGAAATTCAGGAAGATGAAGAATCGCCTGTCGGATTGGACCAAATTATCAGTCCTTTCAATCCAAAAGATATAAAAATAATTGTTGAACCGAAAACTATTGATCATTTGGTTTCTCGTATTCGTCACGATGAGATTGACATGAATACTGAATTTCAAAGAAAAGGGAATCTTTGGAGTTTTGACAAGCAAAGTAGATTAATTGAATCTCTCTTACTTAGACTGCCTTTGCCAGCTTTCTATTTTGACGCATCGGATGATAACAAATGGTTAGTGGTTGACGGTCTGCAAAGGCTATGGAGTTTGAAAAATTTTGTTGCGAATGTTGAACTTAAGAATTCTGGAAAACCTGATGACCAACCAATTCAGTTAACTGGCTTAGAAATTTTGGTTGACCTAAATAACAAAGGAATTACTTACGACAAGTTGAATAGAACTATGCAAAGGAGAATTTTGGAGACTCCCATTACAACATATTTGATTCAGCCTGATACTCCAAAAAACGTAAAATACAATGTGTTTAAGAGAATAAATTCTGGCGGTTTAGGGTTGAATTCCATGGAAATAAGAAATGCTCTAAATCAAGAAAGGCCTAATAACGGCAAGAAAAGTCCAGCAGTATTTTTAAAGGAGTTGTCTGAAAACTCAAAGCTGAAATCAATTTTAAGACTTCAAGATAAAAGGATGGAAGACCGAGAATTATTATTAAGGGCATATTCTTTTATTGTTAAAGACTTTTCTGAATATGAAAACCCTTTATCCGGGTTCTTAGATAAAACAATTGAAACATTGCTTGGCAAATCAAACTTGGAGCTTGATGAACTGTCAGATGGAATTATTGATGCTATTTATTTTCAAAAGAAATTATTTGGCAAACATATTTTCAGTCGTTCAATTGCTGAGGGTAAAAGGATCCAGCTAAATAGCGCATTATTTGAAGTTTGGGTTTCTGAGACGTATAAATTAACAAGGTTTCAAAAAGATAAACTTCTTGAAAATGCTATTGCGTTGACTAAAGAATATAAAACCTTGTTTAAAGACGAAGTTTTTTTTGGAGCAGTTGTTTCTTCTACTTCAGGAAAAGGAGCAGTCACCACAAGATTTAGCAAGATTCAAAACTTGATACAAAAGTACTCAAAATGATTACAAGGTTAAGAATTCGAAATTTTAAAGCTTTTAGAGAGGCAGAGATCAATCTTTCTACTCTGAATTTATTCACTGGTATGAACGGTATGGGAAAATCGACTTTAATTCAGTCTTTGCTTTTGCTACGCCAATCCGACGCTAATTTTATTCCAGAATTGACTGGACTGCAATTAAAGGGTGAAATGGTTGATATTGGAAAAGGCAAAGATGCTCACTGCATTCATGCGGATAGTGATATTATCAGTTTTGAAGTAGATTTTGATTACGTGAAAATAGTTAATGCTTCATATCATTTTGTTGCTGAAAGCGATGTACTGCCCTATGATAAGAAAAATGAGATGAATTTAATCAGTGCAGGGAATTATTCTTTGTTTAGTAATAACTTTAAATACTTAAAAGCAGAAAGAATTGCCCCCGAACACAATTACAAAGCAAACCTGGCAGCAGTTCAACAAAATGGTTTCTTGGGATTTAGAGGAGAAAATACGCCGTTATTCATAGCACTGAAAAAACTTGAACCTTTGAAACTTGAAAGCGTAAAACTTGATTGTGTAAAAACAAATAATTTGATTTCAAACATTGATGCCTGGTTTAATGAAATCGTACCTGGAACTCATGTAATATCAACCTATTTCAATGAATTGGATATTGTAAAACTCGGTTATCAATTTGAGAGTGGAAAAGATTTAACACCAGTATTCAGTCCCGTAAATGTTGGATTTGGCTTTTCTTATACTCTGCCTGTCATTACTGCAATTCTATCTGCAAAAAAAGGTGATTTAGTAATTATTGAAAATCCTGAATCACATTTGCACCCTCAAGGTCAGGCAAAACTAGGTGAGTTGATTGCAAGAGCAGCAAATGATGGAGTTCAACTAATTATAGAATCCCATTCCGATCATTTGTTTAACGGTATTCGTGTAGCTATAAAAAACGGTTTTATAAAAACTGATGATGTTTCTGTTTTCTATTTTGTGAGAGATGAAAAATCGAGCGAACATATTACCAAAATAGAGCAACCAGTCATTGAGAAAAATGGAAGAATTAGTCATAAACCGCCTGGTTTTTTTGATGAATATTCAAAACAGCTAGATGAATTATTGAAATAAAGAGCTATGGTCTACATGTTTAATGAGCTATCGCTCTCTCCCGTGAAGTCGATTATTGATGCTCGAAATGCATTGGAAACCTTTGTAAAAGCATCAATTAGAGCAAAAGAATTTGGATTTTCAGAAATTCGATTGCATGAAAGTGTAAAAGATTTGTATCAATTTAATCTTCTTGAAAATTATAGAATCGATTCATGGTTGAAAGACTGTGAAGTGGATTACGATGTTCGGGATAGATTTCGAGATATAGTTGCCAATCCGCCTTTACTTCGAGATGATGAGATAGTGGAAAAGGAGATTTTTGACAGGTCTGAATTTTTTAAAACATTGGATGAGTTTAAGCATTCTGTTTTTGGACTTGGTGCTTCATATGTTTTTGGAACATTGGCTATTAGTTTGGCCACACATGAAGAATGGTTATTGTCAACTATGGATATTCACCATTACTCAGTAGATTATCAAGGTATTGAGGACCTATCCACCGTAAAAGTATTGAACTTTTCATCAATAGAAATTCTGGAAACCCATAAGGAGTGGATTGAGAATGAGCAGAAAGATTGTCTTGAAAAGAGCATTGACCTCTGGAATAAAAGGCAGGAGTATTTTCCAAACATTCTTTTTGGAGTTGATTTAGAAAACCAACTCCAAAAAATTGGGTTAACCAAAAAGTTTTATCAATTGATTGATTGTCTGAAAAAATTGGATGCATTCTCCAAAGCATGGGACTACGGTGGGTTTAATTTAAATGTACTTAAAACGCATTACTCTTTGGATGTTAATGGGGAATCCGAATGCACAATGCAGCGCTATTCTTCATTAAGAAAATTCGGATTATCGGATGGAAAGAAAGTTCAATTTGAATTACACATAAAGCTTTCTGACCTTAGGATTTATTTTTTACCAAACCCTTCTACACAAACAATCACAGTCGGCTACATTGGGAAACACATCAGAACCTGTTTATTTCCTTGAAAGGCAGATGAAATATTTTCTGAATTTTTTTAGCACCCTAAAGACTTAATCGCCTGATATGAAAAGTTTTCAATCAATCCTATTCTTATTACTGATAGTCAGCATCCCTACCCAGGCCACCATACCGCAGCGGAAAGGCTGGTGGAAGTTTGATTCCCCTTCAAACCTGACTAAAGCGGAAACGGGATATGGTGAATCGCTGGTTTTAACCGGTACGCAAACGGCAGCATCGGGTCCCACGTCAGATAATGGTGCCGTGATGATTGGCATTGGCAGTTATTATTCCATGAAACACCAGATTTTGCCCAATGGCGGCGGAACACGGGTTAATGAATACACTCTTCAGTATGATTTTAAAATACCACGGAACGATATATGGCATTGCTTTTTTCAGATAACTCTTTCCAATTCCGATGATGGGGACCTGTTTATCAATACGTCCGGAAATATTGGTGTTGCGGCTGTTGGATACAGCAGCGCCGTAATTGCAGCGAATGAATGGTACCGTTTGCTGGTATCGGTAAAAAATGGAAATCAGTTTACGCTTTACCTCGATGGAAAGCTAATTATGGGTGGGAAAATTCAACCCATCGACGGGCGGTTTTCTTTAGTCGACCGGTTACTGATTTTTGCCGATAATGATGCAGAAGACGGGCCTGTTTATTGTGCTGAACTTGCTGTATGGGACCAGGCTTTTGATGCACAGCAGGCGGCTGATCTGGGGGGATACCATCATGCCACGGATACGGAACCTTTTTTGATGACCCGGATTCCCTATCTGCAGAGTCCATCGGTTAGTTCCATCAATATTTGCTGGCACGATACCGCTCAAACCGGGACAAAAGTGGAATTCGGATCCGATACTTTGTTAGGCAGTGAAATCGCCGGAACATCGGAAATGATTAGTTTGCCCTGGCGCTGGCATACGGTAAAACTTACCGGGCTGCAGGCTGATACCCGATATTTTTACCGGGTTGGCAGCGGAGCCGGGGTTTCAGGGATTTACTCATTCAAAACCTTGCCAGATACAGCCAACACTGGGAAAATCAGATTTATTATACTGAGCGATACCCATTGTCCCGATACCACGATGGCGAAAAAAGTGGTTGATGCGGCCCGTTCAAAAGTAGCTGAACTCTATGGGCCGGATATTGAAAACCACATAAATGGGATACTTCATTCCGGTGATATCGTGGTGAGCGGCGGAGTTCCCGAGCAGTATTCCACTCAGTATTTCAAACCACTATCGCCACTAACCCCCAATATTCCAACGATGGTGGTAGCTGGAAATCATGAAAATGAAAGCTCCATGTTTTATAGCTACCTTAAAATGGACGAACTCTCCGCTTTTCCGCAAACGGCCGGGCTCAATGAAAAAGTGTGGAAACTACGTGTTGGAAATTCTTTATTTATAGGAATGAACACCAATATTACCGATCAATACGGAACAACCGAAGCAACCTGGCTTGATAATACATTAAAAGAAACCGAAAAGAATTCGGCCATTGATTTTGTTTTTCTGTTTTTTCATCATCCACCATTTACGGAACTGTGGGCAGATATTAACAATTCCGACGCCGGTACCCTTTATGTGAAAAACGTTCTTTTCCCCATCATAAAAAGATATTCCAAAGTTCAGCAAATGAATTACGGGCATACCCATGGTTTTGAACGGGGCACCATTCAATCGGAAACCACCGGTGGCGATTTCAGAATCGTTTGCGGCGGTGGCAGCGGTGGCGCTTTGGATCCCTGGGCTTATGGGGAAAATCACGACTTTAATGATATTCATATCTGCCTAAGCCATTATGTATATCAGATTTTAGAAATCGATTTAGCAAACCGCTCCTGGCAAAATACCGTTTATAGTTTAGGAAGCCCCACCGATCCCCGGAATAATCTACCCGTGGATAATTGGTATAAAAAGATCAATCAACCGGGCCCTGAAAAACCGGTTGTATTAAACTCCGGCATTTCGGGTGATTTTGTCCTGATCAATACTTCCGGATTTGTTGGCTCCGACTCCCTGATGTCGGTTCAGTTGCAGCTTTCGAAAAACTCGCCCGCTACAGCTGTCATTAAGGATTCGGTTACAAATTGGGAAAATATTTACGGTGTCGATCGCAATAGTAAACCGGTAAATCTTAACCAGGATATCAATTTGAATCAAATAAAAATCAGGTCGTCACTCATTACCGGTGCCGATCGGTTTTATTTTCGGGTAAGATACCGCGATAACAATTTGAAATGGAGCGATTGGTCCGATTCTTATCTTCTTAATCCAACCTCATCAACCGAAATGAGTTTGCCGAATGAGTTTTTTCTCAGTCAAAACTATCCGAATCCATTTTATCAAACTACTACTTTTACCTACCAGATTGTTGAAGACAGCAAGATAAGTTTTCGTATTTATGATATCCATTACAACCTGGTTGAAGAAATATCAGGCGGTTACAAGCTAAAAGGTGTTTACCAATTTGAATATCATGCTGATAAATTAAGTTCAGGAATATATTATTGTGAAATAAATTCAGGAAATAAATTATTGATAAGAAAAATAATTAAAACCCGATAAAAATATAGTAAATCAATTAATCGTTTAATGCATTTCTGTTTCGCAAACACCCACCCCACCCCGAAAATAGTTAAACTGCACATTAGGATGCCCGGCCAATAAAGACATTGGAACGGCGCTGTCCATCAGATTTTTGCTAATCATAAAAGCGGTGAGGCGCTGACCAAAGGCGTTATCATGGGTTCCCGCATGCCAGATCGACACTTTTTCCGCTTTCCAGGTTTGCACCGGGCCCACCGTGAGCGCCTGAAGCGGAATACCGGTAACGACGCCGCCCGCGCTGGTGCGTGCATTTTGCATACAGGTTACCGGGTGCAGGTCAACCACCCGGGTGGTGAGCTTACGGAATTCTTCAGGTGAAGGTGGTGAATCCTGGTATTTACCTTCCCGTTTAACCGGATCATTAAAGGCCCAGTGCTTGGTATCGCCCTGCCCGCCCTGCATTACGGCACAACGTATCGCGCTCTCCCAGCTTTGAATGTAGGTGTGGGTATCAGCTTTGGGGAAATGCATATTTGAATCCGGCATACGGAGCTTTTCATCAATCCGATCGAAGCACAGCTCGCGGTCAGCCTTTTCGAACGATAAAGGGTTGGTAACATCGGCCTCTTTGCCATTGATGAACCACTCATCCATTCCCCAGAAGTGGGCATCAGCCAAATCCAGCTGCAGCTCATTCACCAGCCTGGCCACCAGGGGCAATTGCTCGGTGGGACCTATCGGGCCGCAAATACCCACCGGGTTTCCCGGAGTTGCCTGTTTCCAGGAAGTGATATACTCGAGCGCCTCGGCCAGATAGAAATCCTCTATCGTATCGTAAAAAACCACCCGGAAGCCGGGTCTCGAAAGTTGCAGCAAATCATTTGGAGTAAGCTTTGCCGCATCATGCAGGATTTGTTCATCCAAAGTGGTAAAATCCCACCAACCAGGTGCCAGCATGCTGATTCTTCTTGACATAACTTGTTTTTTAGTTATCGGTTTATGACTAAAATACCCTGTATTTCTGTCAGTATATTATCCTGTGGAAAACCATGACCCAGGTGCTGCCGGAAACCTTCAGCGTACTGCGTTCCGGCTTCCATGCCCCGAAGGGCTGAAAATCTTTTCATCGACTCCACGTACTCATCCATTTTGTGGTGCAGCAAAAGCCAATTCCGCTGACTCTCATGGCAGGCAAGCATCTTTTCCTTAATCTCCATTTTATTGCTGATATCCACATAAATAGAAGGATGTACCGGGCTGCCCAACTTATCCTTACCCTCCATCGGATCGGAATAATACAGATAAGGTACCGGCTCAAATGCTTCCTCCGTAATTTCCATGTTTTTTATCCCGCAAGAAAAGCAGGCTGTCTGAACAATTAAACTGGTTAGCTCATGGTCAATCATATAATCGGTTGGACTGGAGGTAAAAACAATGGAAGGGCGAATATTGCGGATCAGGGCGGAGGTTTTGTTGATTGATTCCCGGTTATACAAAATATAAACATCCTCGAAACCAAGACAATGATAGCTTGCATCCAAAAAATCAGCCGATTTAGCCGCTTCGGTTTGGCGGATGCTGCTAATCTCCTCACGGGTATAAACGGCCGTTCCCTTATCGCCGGGAGTCATGGTGGCAATATGAATTTTCCAGCCGGCATCTTTTAACCATGCCAGGGTTCCCGTGCAAAGGAATTCCGCATCATCGGGATGAGAGAAAATGGCTAATACTGTTTTGTTCATTATCAGGGATGTTATTGGTTCCCGAAAATAATCAATTAATTAAAACCACGATAATATCCATCACATTGGTTTGCGTAGGCCCGGTGATAATCAAGCCTCCAGCTTCTTCAAAAAAATGGTAGGAGTCGTAATCATTAATATATCTATTGATTTCGGATTTAATCTTACCGGCGTTTGCCATGGTGTTTGAATCACACACAGCACCTGCGGCTAAAGTGGGCCCATCGGTGCCATCGGTGCCAGCGGAGAGGATAGTTATCCCGCTGTGATTTTCCAATAATTTTGCAGCAATCAAAGCAAGATGCTGATTTCTCCCTCCGAGCCCCGCGGCTTTAACTTTTATGGTTGGTTCGCCCCCGAAAAGCAAACAAGTTTTCTCTGATATTCTTTCCTTTTGCATTTTCAAGGCTAATTCTACCAGGTTATGTGCGATGGTTTCTGTAGATCCTTCAATCGAATTAGTTATTACAAAAGGCTCATATCCTAACTGTTGGGCCTTTTCAGCCGATCCGCTCAAAGCAATCGCATTATTTCCGATAATGATACTATGCGCCCTATGCATCAGATCATCACCAGACTTCAGTGTTTCCGGATTTTTACCGGATAACCCATCGCGCAAAAAACGCATGATTGAAACTGGGAGGAGGTTTTCAATCTGGTATTGATTAATAATCTCCAGTGCATCGGAAAAAGTGGAGGGATCAGGAACAGTGGGCCCCGAGGCAATAACATCGGTACGGTCGCCGGTAACATCTGAAAGTATTAAGCTAACTGAACTTGCAGGTGCGATGGCTTTGATCAATCCGCCCCCTTTAACCGCTGAAAGATGCTTTCGTATCACATTCATCTCTCCGATATTAAGTCCGGATTTCACCAAAACTTCATTCACCAGTTTCAGATCCTCCAGGGTACAACCTTCCGGCAGATCGGCCAGTAATGAGGAACCGCCACCGGAAATAAGGCAAATGACCAGATCGTTTTTGGTGGCTCCTTTTGCAATAGAGACTAATTTTGCCGTTCCCTTCAAACTATTTTCATCGGGAACCGGATGGCCGGCTTCGGTAACTCCGGTATGCTTCAAAGGCAAAAGGTGCTTGTATTTGGTAACTATATGCCCATCGGTTATTCTGTTTCCAAGAATGGTTTCCATTTCATGGGCCATATATACGGAAGCTTTACCGGCACCGATTAAAAAAATATTATTAATCAGTGAAATATCGAATTTCAATTGATTTATTGCCAAAATATTACCGGATAAATTCACCACCCGGCGAATAATATTTACCGGTTTTACACTTTCCACCCCGGCAAGGAAAATATCGATAGCTGCCTGCCTGATTTGCATTCAATTAAATCTTTTAATCTATTCGCAAACGTTTACCCATCTCACCAGTTTCCCTTTTGCAACCCGTACTTTTTCGATCAGCTCAAAGCCAGCCACATCAATCATTTTCTCCATATTATCATAGGTAACCAGTATCAACCGGTCTGCAATCCGGCGGGCGGTATTGATAATTTCCTGCTGCTCCTCCAGCGTAACTACCTGGTACAAACCATACGGAATATCGATGATAGCAACATCAAAATGATCCTTTATGGTGTGCATGTCGCCTTCGGTAATCACATCGGGATAGTTAAAAAAAGATAAATTCTGCTGAGCATTGATTGCGATGGGCCTGTTGATTTCATATCCTTTGGCATTCACTCCCATGGAAAGCGCTTCAATAACCACGGTCCCCACTCCGCAGCACGGGTCAATAAAAGTGAGGGAGGTATTGGGTCCCATACCGATATTTACCAGGGCACGGGCCACCCTGAAGTTGATAGAGCTTGAATAAGTATGTGGCTTATTATCATGATGGTGCCAGCTATAATCGTTTTTCTCATAAGTCCCGAAATACCATTTCCCATTCACCCTTGTCACCCCGAAAATGATACGTGGATTGCGCATATCGGCTTCCCCCTTGATGGCGGTTCCGAGTTCCCTTCCGCTGCGGAGGCGCTCCTGGTAACCCTCGTTTTCCCCCTCGATTTGCTGGTAAATAACCTTAAAGTCATCAGCTGCAAATTGGTTGATCAGTACTTGTTCCACCAGGGAATCCAGTGTATCGCCTTCAAAAATCACGGACAACCTTTCCTTGATGAAAGGACTCCGGGAGGGCTTGATAAGCCGGGTGGAAAAGAAATACTTATCATCATTTAAATGATTAAATAAACACTTCATTTCCAGTTTGCACAGATCGGCCAGGAACTTTGAATAATTGATCGTATAAAAATTCATCTCCAGATCAAATCCGCATAGTATTGGAGTCATAAACCTGAACGCGTTCCCAAAGCGGACCCGCCTCCTGAATAAATTTCAGGTGTGCCGGCTCGGTTTGATACTCATCATGGCGGGCAGCAGATGAAAAGGTTATCAGCAAACAGTAAGTATAGGTGTTGTCGACAACCGCGCGTGCAGTGCCAGCGGGGGTACCAACCTGCCAGGATCCTGCAAATTCAGATTCGGTTAAAAAACGTTGGAGAGCAGCTTCAAACTCCTGACGATGCCCCTTGTTCAAAGGCTCCCGTAGCCAGAAAAAAACGATATGGATAAATGAATCACTCATATTGAATGTTAAAATTAAGTTGGCGAAAGTAACCCAATTCAACTCAGTCCCGCCAATACCCCGCGAAAATAACCGATTGATTCTGCAATTCCGGGTAATGGATCGGTCATATCTTTGGTGTACTCCAAACTCACCGTACCGGAATACTTTGCTTTAATCAGCGCTTTGAAAAACGCCGGAAAGTCGATAATTCCACGCCCGGCCTCCACGCAAACACCAGCCTTTTCGGCTTTATCACAATCCCATACATGAAAATCGAATATCCGATCCTGATATTGGTTGAATGCTTCTACCGGATCGAGGCCCAGGCGAAGCGTATGCCCGATATCCAAACAAAATCCTATGCGCGGATCGAGGTTTTTAATTTCCGCCCAAATTGCGCCGGCACTTGGGTAAAGCGGTATATCGGGACCGTGATTATGAATAGCCACCCGGATGTTACTCTCCTTGACTTTCTTCTCTACATAAGGCAGAAACTGAACATCGGGCACTGCCACCAACAGCTTGACCCCTACCCGCTGTGCATAAGCAAATGCCTGCTCAACAGCATCTTCCGATTTCAAATAAATAGGACCAACCCCATAAGGTTCCACTCCAAAAGTTTTCATTTTGGCCAGGGTCTGATCAATCACCTCCTGTGTGCTGTTTAACGGAACATGGAAATCCTTAACTCCCAGGCTGCTCACCCCAATGCGCTTCATCATGGCCAATGACTGATCGAGGTTGATTTTTGCAAAAGAATAGCCTGCCACCGCCAACCTGAAAGTATTTTTAGAGGCGGGTGCAGGAGTTTGAGCATTGACGGTACCCAAGGCGGGCAAGCTGACAGCCGCAATTCCGGTGCCGGTAGCTTTGATAAAATGTCGTCTGGTAAAGTTCATATTGGTAAAGA
>CAIXKO010000239.1 GCA_903919925.1 uncultured Bacteroidota bacterium
GTCAGAACAAAGCCGGGTTCCAGGCGGCGAGCCAGGCGCAGGAATGCTAAACCAAATTGACTGGCCGGCTGAATTTCATCGTCATAACCAACATATATCTGACCCAGATTCTCCATATCATGAACATCGAGGCCCATCATATGACCTAAACCGTGAGGGAAAAACAGGGCATGCGCACCGGCAGCAACTGCATCCTGCGTATTACCTTTCATCAGCCCGATTTCTTTCAGTGCATCTACCATTACTCCGGCAGCAAGCAAATGAACATCCTTATATAATATCCCTGGTTTGATCGCCTCAATTGCTTTCAGGTTAGCCTGCAAAACAGCCTCATAAACGGCCTTTTGCCTGCTATTGAACCGAAGCCCAACCGGTACGGTTCGAGTAAGATCAGATGCGTAATGCAAGGCCGATTCGCAGCCTGCATCAACAACCATCATGCGGCCTGGCTCCAGTATCTGGCTATGATCGTGATTGTGCAAGGTTTGCCCGTTCATGCTCAGAATTACCGGAAATGAAACCGGTCCGCCATGAGCCAGGGCGATCCCTTCAATAGTGCCGGCGATCTCCTGCTCCCAGGTGCCGGGCATGGCCATTTTCATAGCCGTTGTATGCATCAGGTAGGCCGTATCAATAGCTTTTTCTATTTCCGCAATTTCATATTGATCTTTGATCGATCGCTGCGCAACAATAGCCTTGATTAACCTGACCGACGATTTTGCTTTCAATTCAGCAGCCGGGATTTTTGTTAACCGCTCCAACTCAAGCTTGGTCTCCCCGCGATAAGGGGGGGTAAAATGTATTTCCCGTCCCTGGCTAACCGCGGTGTCCATCATTTTTTGCAAACCGGAATATGGCGCTGTTTTGATAACTCCCACTTTAACCGATAAATCTGCTATCGACGGAAGAACGCCCATCCAGATGATATCATCCATATCCACATCATTACCAAAAATCCAGTCTTCCCCGGAATCCAGATCAATCACTCCTGCCAGGTTCGGATGATCTAATCCAAAATAATAAAGGAAAGAACTATCCTGTCTGAAATGATATTGATTTGCCGGATAATTAAACGCAGCATCCTCATTACCAAGTAATAATACGAGCCCGCTGCCCATACTCTTACGTAGCAGCGTTCTTCTTTTTGAGTAAACAGATGATTCAAACATGTTCGGATTTATTAAAAACGAACGAATATACGGCAATTCGTTAACCTCACCGCTCCCAGCCGATGGTTTTATGCTGATTTTGCTAACTTTCAGCCGGATTTAACAACAATGCCGTACCGACGATTACCAACAACCGATGTTGCCAGGCTAAAGGCCTTGCATACCTGTACGCGCATGGCGGAAATTACCAGACTTGACCAGCTCGCTTTCGCAGCAGAACATATTCATACCCTCCGAAATATCATTAACAAACTCGAGGGGGCAAAGCATCAGCAGAATCAGGCCCGCAGAAACCAGATTTCATTTAATCGTGAGCATCAGCCCAAGCTGTTGAAAACCAGGCTGTATCTCTCCCATTTTATCCAGGTACTCAATTTTTCCATTATCCGGGAGGAAATTCCCGAATCCGCCAGAAGCTTTTATGGATTAGAGGAATTGGGCAACCGGTTACCTGATCTGAAAACCGATACCGATATTCTCGAATGGGGGAAAAAGATTATGGATGGTGAAAATCAGCGGCTCAAAAAAGGAGGTATGCCCATTATGACTCCAAACGTTTCGCGCGTAAAAGTTTGGTATGACCAATTTTATGACGGATACTATAATATGCTCACAGCCAATAAATCAACCAAGCGGGCCGATCTCAAAATGATAGAGATCCGCAAAGAAGTTGATACCCTTCTGGCTAAAGTATGGGATGGAATCGAGAAATTCTACAGCACTTATCCGGAGCCCGAACGGCGGAAACTAGCCGAAGGGTACGGAGTTGTTTATGTTATCCGTAAGGGTGAAAAAGAAGCCGGTTAGTTTTTCTTTTTTAGTAAAGCTTCTATTTCCGTTTTCAATGTGCTAAGATCCTGTTTATTAAACCCATTTGAGTGTAAAATTAACTGACTTTGCTGCTCAAACAGGTAGTTTCTGGGAATAAATTTGGTGGCAAATTTCAAATAAGCTTCCTTCTTTTCATCGAGATAAAACGGCATGGTCCATTTCATTTTTTCCACATAAGGCTGGATTAATTCTGTCGTCTCCTCCAGATCCACTATCAATAGCATAAAGTCCTCATTGTCCTTGTACTTTGCCCATATATCCCGCTCCACCAGGGGTAACCCCAAATTGCAGGGCACGCACCATGAAGCATAAAAACTAATCAGAACAACTTTCCCATACAAATCATCGGAAGTTACCGTTTTGCCATCGAGGGTAACCAGGGTGAATTCTGGCATTTCGTCCCCCACCTTAAGCAGGTTGGTAGTGTCCTGTTCCTTTTGGCTGTACCCGGTCTGCATCAGTACCAGGGAGACCAGCAAAGCAAGAATTCTTTTCATATTCCGATAGTTAGATTGGGGTTTTCATTAATTGAAGATACACTTTTCCGGTAAAAATACACAATTGCCACCATACTTAATGCAAGCGCCGGAATGGCCCATAGCCAGGCACCAGGCCCGGTACCAACAGTATCCAGTTCAGCCGGATCAAACTGATTGCGGAAAAAATAGGTAAGGCTTACCGGTAAAAAGTTATTGATTCCATGAGCCAGTACCGGATACCAGATGTTGCCCGACCAAAAAAACAGGTATCCAAATAGCAATCCCAAAACAAACCGTGGAATAAATCCATAAAACTGCATGTGGAAAGCGGAGAACAGGACAGCTACAAAAATAATGGCTACATGGGGATTCCGGAACCACCGGTGAAAGACTTTTTGCAAAACTCCACGGAAGAAAAACTCTTCCCCAAAGGCAGGAATTAATACAACCATCAATATATTAACCAGGTAACCCGGAAAAGTATTTACCAATAAAAAGGCCTCGGTTAAATCAGCAGCCTGCTCTTCGGTTCTTTTCATCCAACTTTCAATCCCACTGAGAAATTCAGGCAACCGGATCTCCTGGTTGAGTACAGATAGCAGATTCAGAACCGGCAATATCAAAACAGCAAGCAAAAGAACCACCAATACCAGCTTATTATCGGGTGCTTTGTTAATATTCAAATAACTCCAGGGGTTTCTTACCGCAAACCATCCAAACACAATCGGAGGGATTACAAACATGGAAAGGGATTGAGTAATCTGGAGAAACTTAAGAACGGGAACATTAGCCGGGTCAGAAACATCCAGCAGGTTCATCCATTCAGTGAGCGGAATGCGAAAAATAATCATGCCGAGTACAATTGACAACAGCATAACAGCCAATGTACTGATCAGCGTAATTAAGGCAAACATCAGTATCTGGATAACAGGATGGCGGGTATTGAAATATTGGTTTTCCATGCGGTCAAAATTACAAAAAATGTTCAAGCCGGCCGGGATGGAAAACCATACCCAGGCCGGCCCCGAACAAATAAACCAATCGTTAGTTTTATTATTTCTGATCAGCTGATGGCGTTTTCATGACGCGGGTCAACCCATCCGGTGTCATTACCCAGGAATCGCCAACCAAATCGCCCGACCAGGTGTCTTCTGAATTCCTTACCCCGTTCAGCAGGTGCTTCATGCTCGGATCAAGAAAAACTACGGTACCTGATGGTAATGATATCGTTACATCAACTTCCTGTGCATGAAACCGGCTACGCTGAGAAAGGCGATATACCGGGTCAATCGTCAGAACTGAATCCCGGAGTTCGCACGAAAAGTTTATCTCTTCGGCATAGTTCCTGGCATCGCGGAAATTTGCTCCCCTAGCCGTTTTCCGGATCCTGATGCCTTTAGCTGAATCCTCTGAATACTCAATTCTTACCGTTGGGCGGATCAACAGATTAACCGAATCGTTTTGCCTGGAAATCCAGAATTCGTTATGAAAACCATACTCTGTATCATTGCCCTGAGCATCAGCAGGTGTTGGTAAAGATTTAATTATCAATTTTTTATTCTGAGGTATTACTAATTCCTTGTCTACGGTGGTTCTGCCTTCCGAAGAATATTGTACTCCCTCATTTATGGCGACAACAATAAGAACAATCAGCGTGATAACCCAAATTCCTGAAAGGCTGATGGCACCAACCCTGGTTCTGGCCTTAAAGCGGAAGATTACTTTTACAACACTATAAATCAGTCCGATGAGCGGAATGGCTATCAAAAGAATCAGTCCGATAACAGCCACGGTAGCCGCAGTAGGAGAAACAAAGAAGTCCATCGCTTCATTGAACCCGATATTACCCAGGTTCCAGTCGGAATTGATAAACATGGCTTTACCGCTCACTGCCAATCCTATAACGGAGCCAAGAATGACAATTCCGGCAATAATAAATGAAAAGGCGATGATGAATCCAATCACTTTAAAGAATACCAGAATGATGGTTCCTACCGCACCAATCATCCGCCCGATCAGGGTTCCCTGACTCCCCCTTCTAACAGGCTGCTGATAATCAGGGGTATCCGGGTTATAAGGATATTCCTGACGCACCTGGCGCTCAATGTTATATACGTTTACCGGCTCGCCGTACATTTCCAGTTTCTCCGATGCGGTACGAGCTTCGGGAACTCCAGCCCACAGTACAAAATAGATCAGGATACCTGCGCCATAGGCGAGAGTAAACACCACAAACAAAATCCGGACAAATAACGGATCCATTTTAAAATAAGCGGCCAATCCGGAGCAAACCCCTGCAATCCGCTGGTTGGATGGATCACGGTACATACGGCGCCCACGGCTTCTGAATGGTGGGGGAATCGTTGGTCCGGCTTCTTCTTCACCAGCCTCCCCGATCTCTTCGGGCTTGCCCATGATTTCAATCACTTCTTTTGCATCGTCCAAACTGATTACCTCTTTTCCTGGTACCAGTTTTTCCTGAAATAACTCGGCCATACGTGTTTCAATGTCATTCAGAATTTCAGATTCACCCGGAACCTGGCTGAAGCGCAATTGAATCTGATCGAGATAGCTTCTTAAAAGATCATACGCATCGTCATCCACATGCAGGACTAATCCACCAAGGTTGATTTTAATTGACTTTTTCATTGTTAGCAGATTAGGCTTGTTGATTAATCAGAGCTACAGCTTTCACTAAATCTTCCCAGGATGAATCCAGATCCTTCAGGAAATCCCTGCCCGTATCGGTCAGTTTATAATACTTCCGGGGAGGCCCCTGGGGCGATTCTTCCCACCGGTAACTCAGTAAACCGGCGTTTTTCTGGCGGGTCAGCAGCGGGTAAAGAGTTCCTTCCACCACAATCAGCCTGGCATCTTTCAGTTTGCGAAGAATGTCGGTTGCATAACAATCCTGTTGATTCATTATCGTTAGGATGCAATACTCCAGAACACCTTTCCGCATCTGAGCCTTGGCATTTTCGATTTTTTCGTTTTCCATGACTTATATTTATTAATCTCGTTTTAATGATCCGAGGCCTGAGATATTCTTGTGAATCTCAGGTTCACCACGGTACCTTACCGAGCCAACACCCGAGATCGAAACATCGAGCTTCTCTTTGGCATATACCCTGGCACCACCTGCACCCGACATATCTATGTTCACTCTGTTTGCCAAAAGATCGAGTGCATCAATATCGCCTGCACCAGATAACTGAACTTGCAATTCGTCTACTTTACCCCTGAAATCGCACTCCGAGGCACCCGAAAGATCGATTTTCAGGCTCTTGGCTTCAATTTCAAAATCGATTTTAGCCGCTCCTGTCACCAGTATACTCAGCGATCCCAATTGAAGGACGGAATCTGATTCCATTTTTATGGCACCAGATAATTCCATCTTTTCCAAATCTTTGATCCCGATGTACAGGTTCCTTTTCCGTGATTGGAAAATGTTGAGCCGTGTTTCAATCCGTAAGGTCGATCCTTCCTCTTTTACTTTCACAATGTCATAAAGGTTTTCATCCATCTCCATGCGCAGGGAAGCTTTATCCGATGGTTCCAGAAATACGTGGAAGTTGCCTGATATAACCAACCGGTCGAAATTCCCGATTTTCTCCTCTCGTGTTTCTACCTTGCCATTTCCAACTATCCCGCCCTGGCAACCTGTCAGGGTGAGTATAGCCATCGCGATTGATATCAGAAGAGTGGTAATGCTGATTGTTGTTTTCATGATTGAGTGATATCAGTAATAATTGGATCCGGATTTCATCTCATTTACCTGATCCATGGTTTGAGCCTGTGGTATGGCAATCCAGAGGATCAGATACAGGAGGAATCCAAAACCGATGAACAGTCCGATAACAAACAGAATACGGAGCAAAAGAGGATCGGTATTGAAATAGTAAGCCAACCCGGAGCAAACCCCGCCGATCGATTTATCCTGACCATCGCGGTACATCCGCCGGCTCCGGCGTGGTCCGCCATAATTATCGGAATAGGGCCTTGAGTATCGCTGACCGCCATCAGGGCGACCGCCAATATCTTCCGGTGCACCTAATACTATCAGCACTTCGCGAACATCATCGATCGAAATTACCTGACGTAACGGTTTGAGGCGTTCGGTAAATAATTCCGACATTCTTGTTTCCAGGTCATTCATTACTTCACGACCTTCCACACCTGATGTAAATTGCCGCTCCACTGAATTCAGGTAGATTCGCAGAATGTCATAGGCATCATCATCGATGTTGAAAATGGTGCCTGCCAGATTGATTTGAATTGTCCTTTTCATAACACACTAGTTTAATTGTTCAGAATACATGCTTTAACATTGTTGTTTCGTATGCAAAGATATATTGGAATACCATTACCTTGTATCACATAGTACTAAATATTTTTGAAATATTTTTTAACTTTCTTGTAATCAATAAGATAATTTTTCGTTCCTAAACAAAAAAACCGGCCCTAAGCCGGTTTTTTCTATAAAAGTACCTTTCAAACCTCCCTGATTCCGATCGAAAAATATTTGCAGGGATAGGTTAACATCCGATTTTACGACACAAATTCGATCCAGCCATAAGGATCTGGCAGATCGCCTGTTTGAATTCCGGTCAGCTTTTCATACAACCTGCGGGAAATTTCACCCGGCTCACCAGTTTTGCTGATCTGATAGATTTTACCGGTATCTTCATCTACAATAGATTCCACAGGAGTAATAACAGCCGCTGTTCCGCAGGCGCCTACTTCTTCAAACGTATCGAGCTCCTCAACGGGCACCGGACGGATTTCCACTTTCATGCCCACATCCAGGGCGATCTGCTGGAGGCTCTTATTGGTTATACTAGGCAAAATGGAATTAGATTCAGGAGTAACGTATGTATTGTCCTTGATTCCAAAAAAGTTGGCCGGGCCTGCTTCATCGATAAACTTTTTTTCACGCGCATCCAGAAACAGTGCTGAGGCATAACCTTTGTGGTGTGCCACATCCAGAGCACGCAAACTGGCCGCATAGTTTCCTCCAACCTTAATATGTCCGGTTCCCAGTGGTGCGGCGCGATCGAAAGTACGGGTAATCATCATTTTTACCGGTTTAAATCCTTCTTTAAAATAGGGACCAACCGGGGTAATGAAAACCAAAAACAGGTATTCCGATGCTGCCTTAACACCAACCTGAGCTCCGGAACCAATCAGCAAAGGCCTGATATATAGTGATGCACCGGAACCGTACGGTGGCACAAACCTTTTGTTCATCTGTACCGCCTTAACAATACATTGATGAAACAGCTCATCGGGGACCTTTGCCATCATAATCCCTTCGGCCGACTTTTGCATTCTCATGCTATTTTCATCCCACCGGAAAAGCCTGATCCTGCCATCTTTGCCCATAAAAGCCTTCATTCCCTCAAAAGCTTCCTGCCCATAATGGAGGCCGGTTGCCGCCATGTGGAGGTTAATATATTCCGATGAGGATATTTCGATCTCGCCCCATTGATTGTTGCGATAATAACAGCGTACATTGTAGTCGGTTTTGATGTAGCCAAATGGAAGCGATTTCCAATCGAGTGTTTCCATAGTATTTTTTGAATTGTTGATTTTTTTGGAAGGATCAAATGTAGTAAAATTGTGCCACCTAAAAACGGTAATTGCCGCTTAGATCAACACACATACAAACATGAAGGAACTTGTATTCGTAACCAACAATAAGCACAAACTCTCCGAAATCAGGCAGATACTCGGTGATTATTGTAAAATTTTAAGTCTTTCTGAAATCGGGTTTAATGAAGAAATTGAGGAAACAGAACCTGATCTGGAAGGGAATGCCCTGTTAAAAGCCAGGCACATCCATGAACGTTTTGGCTTCGACTGTTTTGCTGATGATACCGGTTTGGAGGTTAATGCTCTTGATGGGGCCCCGGGAGTTTACTCGGCCCGCTATGCCGGCGAAAATGCCACCTACGCCGATAACGTCAATAAACTTCTGGAAGCCATGACCGGCTTTCACAATCGTGGTGCGAGGTTCCGTACCGTAATTGCTTTAATCCTGGACAACCGGGAATACCTCTTTGAAGGTCAGGTGGATGGTGAAATTCTAACCCAATCAATCGGGCAAACCGGATTTGGCTACGATCCCATTTTCAGACCGCTGGAGTCTGAAAAATCCTTTGCCGAAATGTCATCTGATGAAAAAAATGCCATTTCCCATCGTGGCCGGGCCACAGCCAAACTCCAGGAATTCCTCCGTCAAACCACCTATCCTGCAAAATAATTCGACCCTTAATGAGTTATTAAAGTACCGCTCATTTTGGGTTCATGCAAACCACACCGATTGATCCGGTCATTGTATTTTTGTTTTGTTCCTGTTTTTTGGAGTTTTGGATCTTGTTTGGATTTTGTTTGGATTTTGTTTGGATTTTGAGTTTTGTTATTTATTTGTTATTTGTATTTTGAGTTTTGTTATTTGAGTTTTGTTATTTGTTCTCCAACCCCTTATGCAAAAAATATTCACAACCCTAATCTTCCTTTCCCTCTGGTTACCCGGAAAGTCCCAGGCCCGCGTTGGCGAGTGGCAGGATCACTTGTCCTTTAGTCAGGCAATCAGCCTGGTGGAAGCCAGGGGTGTTATATATTGTGCCACCCGCAGCGGTCTGTTTTCCTACGATCCTGCAACCACCAACATCAGCAAATGGTCGAAAATCAACGGTCTCAGCGATCTCGAAATCGCCTGCCTGGCCTACAGCGAGGAACATAATACCCTGATTATTGGTTACGCCAACTCCAATATCGATTTGCTCCGGGATAAAACCATCATAAATATTCCGGATATCAAGCACAAAATGATGACTGGAAGTAAAAAAATAAACAGCATCCAGGTGGAAGGCGATAATGTTTTGCTGTCGTGCGGATTTGGGATCATCCGGCTCAACCTCACGCGCGATGAGGTTTCATCTACTTATTATATCGGACCCGGTGGTGCACACCTGGAGATTTATGAAACAGCAATATTTAATTTTGATTCCATTTTTGCCGCAACCGAAAAAGGCATATACAAGGCCTTTATCAACGATCCTGAACTGGAAAATTATCAATCGTGGACACCGGTTAAGGAACTTCCCTTTGCCGGCGAGCCCTACAATCATCTGGCTTACAACGATGGAAAGCTTTGGGCTTCACATCTTAGCACCACCGGCGGAATAGATTCAATCTTTGCTTACAATGGATATGAATGGACCCTTTTCCCCTGGTATTTAAACGATATCCGTCGACTTCGTTTTGAAGACGGTCAGGTTGCCATTGTCAGCTCCTACCAGATCAACCTCGTCAGTCCGGACGGGCAATTACAAAAGCATTTACAGGGATATGGCGAGGATCTGATGAATCCGAATGATTTTCTGCTGGATGTTCAAGGAAAAGCCTGGATAGCCGATCGCGATTTTGGCTTGCTCTACTCGCCTGATTATACGGTATTTACAAAAATTCGGCCTGCTGGTCCCTGGGATGGTAAAACTTTTGATATGGTGGTTGCCGATGGTGATTTGTGGATCGCCGGTGGTGCTTATGATGCATCCTGGAACAACATCTGGAATATCAGCGGATTATCTGCCAAACTCAATGGAACATGGAAGGTGTTTAATCCGCTGGTGGAGCCTAAAATGGGACTAACCCGCGATATTATCCGCCTGGCGGTAGATCCGTTGGACCCAAACCACGTTTACGGCGCTTCATGGGGATATGGTGTTGTGGAGTTCCTCAATGGGGAATACGTTGGAATTTATAATGACACCAATACCGACGGCGCCCTTCGGAGTGTTTTCCCTGGAAGTCCGTTTATCCGTATCGGCGGACTGGCTTTCGATTCAAAAAATAATCTGTGGGTTACCAACTCAAGCGTTCCATCACCGGTATCGGTTAAACAGAAAAATGGCACCTGGAAAAACTTTTCTTATGGCCAGTACCTCGGCGAAGCTTTTACCGGCCGGATGGTGATCACCAATGGGGATATCAAGTGGATACAATTGCCAAAAGGTAACGGACTATTCGCTTTTAGCAACGGTAAGGATCTGGCTGATGAATCCGATGATAAAACCGTAAGAATGCCTCTGCGAGTGGCGTTTCCACCAAAAAATACAATCAAAATACTGAACGATATTTATTCGATGGCGGTGGATCTGGATAACAGGCTTTGGATTGGAACCAACTCCGGGGCAGTGGTGTATTATGACCCTTCATCGGTTTTTTCATCTTCCGATTTTTACGCTTCCCAGCCAAGCGTGGACCAGGGCGATACTTTATATCACGGATTGCTGGCAACGGAAATTGTTACCGCTATTGCGGTGGATGGTGCAAACCAAAAATGGTTTGGAACCCGGAATTCCGGTGTGTTTTTAACTAATCCCGATGGCACAGAGCTGATACAATCGTTCAATATAACCAATTCCCCGTTGCCGTCCAATGAAATAGGGTCTATCGTGATTGATAATCAATCGGGCGATGTTTATTTTGGCACCCAGGGCGGTGTAATTTCCTACCGGGCCACCGCTACCCGTGCCGATCTTTACCAGGGTCCGGTTTATGCTTTTCCCAATCCGGTGAGGCCCGGCTATACCGGGCCCATTACGGTTAAGGGGATCCCGGCAGAATCTGTTGTAAAAATAACCGACTTAACCGGTAACCTGGTTTTTGAGGGGAACAGCATTGGCGGGCAGATCACCTGGAACGGAAATGAGCGATCGGGAAAACCAGTAGCGACAGGAGTTTATCTGGTTTTTGCATCCACCACGGATCAAATGTCCAAGGCAGTTACCAAGATTCTGATAGTCAGATAACCATGATTGAAAAAACCCTCGCAATTGTTCTAAAGCAGATCAAGTACGGGGATACCAGCATTATTGCCCAACTCTATACCCGGCGCTGGGGCAAACTTGGAATCATAGTTCCGGGAGCCCGGACGTCTTCAAAAAACCGTAAAGCCCATCTTTTTCAGCCACTGACCATACTTGAGCTTGACATTTATTACAAAACCAACAGGGATCTGCAGAACATTAAAGAAGTAAAAAACCACGTTCCGCTGCTGCACCTCACCGGTGATCCTGTAAAATGTGCAATAGCTCTTTTTCTAGCCGACTTGTTGAACAAAGCGCTCCGGGAAGAGGAACCGAATGAGGAACTCTTCGATTTTCTGAACAGTCACATTCAGTTTCTGGATATCTCCGATGAGGGAGTTGCTAATTTTCACCTCTATTTTCTGCTCCGTTTATCGCGCCATCTCGGGTTCAACCCGGGAGTGCCTCCGGCTCAAACCAACATTTGGTTCGATCTCACCCTCGGCACTTTCACGACCTCCCCACCCCTGCATGGTTCATTCCTGACGCCGCAACTTACCACCCTGCTGATCCGTTTGCTGCAGGTTCAGGTATCGGATCTGGCTTCCATAAAAATTGACCGGCCCATACGGATTGAGCTTCTCGAAGGAATTTTGCGCTATTATTATCTTCACCTCGAAGGTTTGGGAGAGATCAGA
>CAIXKO010000240.1 GCA_903919925.1 uncultured Bacteroidota bacterium
ATTAATCCTGTTTAAGAATGGCAAGGAAATCAGCCGTTTTGTAGGAGTAAAAAGTAAACAGTTCCTTTTGCAGCAGATCCAAAGCATAAAAAAGAGCTCATGAAAGGAAATTCAATAGATAAATGAAACCAGTAAGAGCATAAATGTTGATATTTTAATTGGCTTTTGTCCGCTTTACCTGCCTTTTGGGTTAAGCAGTAACAAGAAAGCCTGAACACAATGGCCAGAATAACCAGTTAAAGTTCTCAATTTTTAATCAGGACCGCAAGTTTTCAGCAAAACGATTGTCTAACCACTAAACGCATACAAAATGTTTAGTAAAATGAAAAATGTTAGCATGAAAATCGCACTGGCTGTGGTCATGATCGCAGTCGGAACCCTGGGCCTTCAGGCTCAGACTGTAAGGGGACCAGGAAACTGTGGAGGTTGCACTACCACTTGCATTCGCACCTGTAGCAACATCTGTCTTTTAACGGTGGAGCAAAAGGCCATACTGGCCGAAATGAGAACAAACCACCGGGCTGAAATAGCTGTGCTGAGAGCTGAGCTGATTGCAGCACCTACACTGGCTGAGAAAGTGGCTATACGTGCAGAAATGACCGCCTTGTGCGCTGCCCACATTGCCGCTGTCAAGGCTAAATTAGCCGAATGGGGAATTGGTGGCGTAAAACCAGGGACTAAAGGAATAACCAAATAAGACTTACCAGGGTTTATTACGGCAAATAGACGAGGATATTAGTATTTGATGAAAGTTTCAGTTGTCCATGGTCATAGGTAATGCCTCTGATCGTGGGCAACTTTTTTCTTCTGGTTCCTTTTACTTTTTTTCGCAATTCACCTAACCAACTTTACATCAGATCAGGCGAAGTATCTGTTGCATTAACTATGTTCTAAGGTACCCTGCGAGTTAAAACAAATCGTTCTTAAGAAGGTATTGTTCAACCATAAAAGTAGCATTGAGCAACATCATACTATCTACAGGTATGCCTTTTTGTTTCGCTTTTTCGATGATCTGATTCTCCCACTCGGGTGTATTATGGATTGCCTGGATGTATTCACGGACCATTTTATCATATTCCTTTTGCCATTCAGGCTGGTAAAGCTCCTTTGTTGCCCTCTCCAGAAAACCCCAGCCAATGTTTTGTATGTTCGACGGATTCGCCATCAAGATAACCAAATCGGAGTTTTGGTTGGTAAATTAAAAGAATACGCATCTTGAGATATTACTTCAGGATAACATAATTTCGGTTGCACAGGAGGAAAGAACAGGTTCATCAGATCAGCCAGGTCAGCATCAGGGTTCAACACGGTATCAGCAGGGATTGACTGCCCGAAAAGTGAGTATTCGAATTGATTATACAGCTTGACGAAAGAGGTACGGAATCCAAAGTTTCGCTCTATAAAGTGATTAAGATCAGGCTGATATTGGAAGTGATACCAATTATTCCAGGTTAACTGTGGCAACGGTTTTTCAGTAACAGCTCCGATCAGACGGGTTTCGGGCAAAATCCTGGTCAGGGTTTGAATCGCCGGCAGGCCGATTATGGCGAAAAACAGGAGGCTGAGTTTTATAAATAACTTTTTATCGGTCATATCAGAAACGGAAATAAATAAATGGACTGAAGCCCTGACCCGTTAGGGATGCTATGCTTAATATAAACAGAAATGCATATAACCAGGTCATTGCCTTATGCTCGTTACTTGAGTACTCCCTTTCATAAAAAAAGATTGAAGCTTTAACCCACAAGGATTCAGTGTGATAAAGGCGAAGAACACAGCGATAATCATGATCAGATAAAAATGGGGTTCTGACGGAAGCAAACCGGATTGTATCCGGAATGAAAAAAGAACCCTCATGAAACTCAACGCGTCAGACAGGTCTTCGATGCGGAAAAAGACTCTCGAAAGCACTATAACCAGGAAAGTAAATGCGATTGGGATTAATTTCCCGATCCTGGCATAAATTTTCAAGAGGAACACTCTTTCCATAACCATAAATAAACCATGAAAAGCTCCATATAGCACAAAATTCCACGAGGCGCCATGCCAAAGTCCAGATACCAGAAATACCAGCCAAAGGTTAAAGAATAACCTGCGCTGCGTGTTTACACGGTTGCCGCCAAGTGGATAATACAGATAATGCCTCATGAAATTACTGAAGGTCATGTGCCAGCGGCGCCAGAATTCTGTAACGCTGCCCGAGATATAGGGATTATCGAAGTTCTAAAGATGTCAACAGTATAAGTAATCGACTGAAAGGTAAAAAAGGATATCCCGATTGGTAAAACAATCCTTTCCCAAGAAAGCTCTGGTGAACCCATTAGATGCCTGAGAAAGCCGATGTTCTCAAGGAAAAAATTCGCATACTTGAAGTAAAATAGAAGTCCCAGGTTAATCGCTACTGACAGTCCAACTAGTAACCGTTTAATCTTCTTTTCCGGATTTTTACCAATGAATAAACCAAAATAGAAATTCACGATACAACTGACCAGTAGAAAGGGTAAGAAATCCGGGGCTCCCCATGCGAAAAAAACAATACTGAACGTTAAAATCACATAGTTCCTTGCAAATCGCGGCACCATATAATAGACCGCAAGAAAGACCGGCAGAAAAAACAGGATGAAAATGATGCTCGAAAATACCATGGCTGCAATTTAGTAAAAGACATGAAAATATGAAGGTCAGGAACAATTCAAACGGAGCGGATGCGCAATTTCCACCTACTGATTTATCGGAATCAATTCATATATTAGCTCAATGCTTACACGATTGATACTCTTTAAAAAGGTTCACTATTGGCGATAGAAATATATCCCTCATAATAAGTTTGTTATAATTCTTAGCCTGGCAGTCGGTCTGATGGGAGGTCTGGCAGCGATTATACTTAAGAACAC
>CAIXKO010000241.1 GCA_903919925.1 uncultured Bacteroidota bacterium
AATCTTTGGAGCGGCCGGATGGGAATTGGCTTATGACGATATGAAATGGTGGGGCGACTGGTGCCAGGTGCACGGGGTAAATGTGATGGACCCGCATTCCTTCAATCCCAAGGGAACACGAAAGGCTTCCGATACGGATTGTCCACCCTATTTTTATTACACCGGTGATGAAGCCAACTGGCCGAAATACAAAGACTGGTGCGAACGGCAGAACCGGCTGGGTTACCTGCTCACTGGCAATGATGCTGAAAACTTCAGCGTCGCACCGGTGGCCATGCTCTGGACCGGATATTCGAAATATGCCGAGGAGCCGGTGAATGCGGATTACAAAAATGAATACCCGTATAGTATGCAGTCGGCCCTCGACCGGGTCCATTATGATCATAATCTTATGACTTACAGCAGGTTCGACAGTACATCGGCACTGAATTCATCTACCAGACAGATCGAACTTTACCAATCGCGCTATAAAATCCTCATTTTGCCGCCGGTTGAGATTATCCCTTACGAGGTGCTTAAAAAGGTCAGGGATTTCTATGACATGGGTGGCACGGTGATTGGCTGGCAGCGGCTGCCGACCCGATCGGCCCGGTTTGATAAAACCGACCGCGATATCAAAAGTCTTACAGAGGCCATTTGGAAATCCACCAGCCCCATGGAAGGCAACAGCCCAATGAATACCAACGCCAATGGGGGGAAGGCCTGGTTTATTGCTGCTACTGATGAAGAGGCAATAACCGTCGCCCTCCGGAGCATATTGGAGAATACCGGAGTCGAATCGGATTTCAGGGTAACCAGTGGTGTTTTTGATCAATGGACCCATTACAACCACCGGGTTCGCATGGGCATGGATGTTTTTATGCTCTGGAACGGGGCAGCAAATTCCACCAGCCTGACTGCCATATTCAAGGCAACCGGCAAGCCTGAAATCTGGGATCCCGCAACCGCGCAAATTACAGTGCCCGAGTATAAGGTGATTTCAAAGGGTGAGGTGGAGGTTTCCCTGAGTATTCCAGCCAAGGAGAGTACGGTTATTTTGTTCAGATAGGAGTGGAACAAACGAACAAATTTTTCAGTCTCCGGCGAATGAAGTTGACCAGTCCCCTCAAAGGTTGCCAAACCTTAGTGATAATACTCATAAAGCCCTATCCTTACTGATGTCTGGGTGGTCAAGGAATATGGCCCGCTATCGATACACAGGGTCGGCAGAAGGTGTTCATGGAAGTTCGCCGGAGATTGATTTTGAGATACTTTAACGTGATGAAAATTCCTGTACCCGAATATCTAGAAGAGCGGGTGTTTTGGTTTTGTAAAAGCCAAAAAATTCTGCCAGGAAAATTGCCAAGGAATGGTAAAATGGGTATAGCTTATTACCCAAAACATAAAGGTATATGTTTGATAAGTATAAGTGGTACAATCAGATATCTAGCTTTATAATTGGGTTGATATCCAGTGACAGGCAAGAGGTCACGGGTTCGAATCCAATATGTTTCACAGGTGAAAATCAACGACTTATGACCTATCCTCCCGTTTTAACCAACCGGGGTTCATAATCCGTTAAATCTTAATGGTTTTCTGTACCTTCAGGCCTGATTTGACAAAAAAAAGGACCTACTGCTGATCATTTTGGCCGTTTTAGAAGCGTTAATCGGAATCGCCGGGGCCGTGATACCGGGGCTGCCAGGTACTCCGCTGAGCTACGGGGCGCTGCTCCTGCTTCAACTCACAAAGTAGACGTGCCGATAGAAATTACAACCGCTGGCGGATAGGTGAACAACCATTTTAAATGTAAAGACCTATATTTATATCAGAATTTGATTTATGAAAAATATCCGACTGATTTTCCTGGTCTTCCTTATCCTTGGTTTCTGGGGTTGCTCCAAAGATTTGGTGCCACGCAGGGAACTGAAAGTATCGCTATATCCCTACCTTCCGAATATAGGGTCACTGTATTGGGAAGTTGAATCGCAATTTGAGGCAAAATACCCTGAAATCAATCTGATCATAGAACTGAACTCAGATTACTATTACGCCCAGGACAGCACAAATAGGCATGGGATCAATTTTGATGAAGCGGATGTTTATGAGTTGGATTGTGTTTTTCTGAAGGATTTTATCGCATCAGGGAAAATTCAGAAACTGCCAGCTTTCTTGGAATTACGGGAGGCTGACTTTCTTCCGATGGCTTCAATTGGCAAGCAGGATGGATCATGGTATGGAGCACCACACTGGGTTTGTGGTAATTTTCTTTTTTGCCGGCAGGAGGATGAGGCTTTGAAAAATGTGCAAAACCTGGCTGAACTTGAAGCCGCAATGCTTGCCAGGCCTGAGGGTAGCCGTTTGCTTTTGAATTTTAAGGGATCCTCCACTCTGGGAGAATTTTACATGACGGGCCTGTTTGATGAATATCAGGATTATTCGGTGGCGGAGCCTTTTCTTAAGCCGGATCATATCAGTACCACTATATTGGACAACATGAACAGGGTGCTCGCGATGACCGATGGTAATCTTGGCCGGATTGACGATTATTCTGACCGGCTCGGCTATTATGCCCGCATGTTTGCACTATCTCCAGAACTGATGCCATCACGGCAAACGGATTAAATTATAAACTGCGGCAGATCGGGAAGAATATCGACAACCGGCTTATTGGAAAATAAGGCTAAATCGCAACACTTATTTTTAGCACAATATAATGACAACTCGTATAAACATGTTTAAAACTCTTTTAATTCGTTTCCTGCCGGATCTCAGTTCCAAAAGCATCCAGCCCAATAGCCTGACAAACTGCAATTTTTTCCGGTTCTAACATTTTGGGGATATCCCATTGGTATACCTGGTCGGCGAGTCCCCATAGATTTCTGAACTGATTGATATACAGACTGTCGTTAGCGCGTGTGGTAAATTCAGCCATAAACTGGTTGTTAACCGGGTCACGTGTTTGCCAGATGGCATCGGCTGTGGCCCGGATGTTCCCGCTCAGGTCGACTCCCATCAGACTTTGAACTTCCTTCTCTCCAAGGTAACGCATCAGAATACCCCGACCGGCAATGTAGTCCCTTCCAAAATGTGGTCCAAAGCTTGATTCACAGGGCGCCTCACGGATGATGCCATCCAACTGGCCTACCAGTGCCGACTGTACCCCGTGACCGATCATTGATACCAGTGAACGGGTTCTTTCGCCGAATGCCTGAACATCAAAATCCTCATCAATCTTATTTTTAATGAGCCATTCGCCCAATTGTTCCCGGATCAGGTACATGTCGGTGATCGCGGCGAGCAGCATCCCCTGGTCGCCGGTCCATACCCATCCTTCGGCCCACAGCGGATGCTCCTTCAGGAAATAATCCGATCCTTCGATCATGGCCATCGGTCGCTCCTGAACCAAAGCCCCGGCCGGCGGAACCTTTTTGAGGTATTCGTATTCGTCGAGCCGGAACCATTCATCAAACCACAGCCATTGACGATAGGCCATATCCAGATATTTGTCGGGATCGGCGATATCTTCAGTGAGGCTCAACCGGTAGATCCGGGAGGATAGCCGGAAAAGCAGCGAATTCGTGACGGTATTTTTTACCCCCCGGCTCGCGCCGTTGGCATCCCCGTTCCGGCATCCGTGCATAACCGGAATGGCTCCGTCGCTTAGATCATAAGCAGTGGTTTTTTTGTACTCCCAGCACAGGTCGGTCGATAATTTGAGGAACTGGCCGGCCAGTTCAGTTTCTCGCTGGTTTTTTAAATGTTTGTATGCATTCAAACCCATCAGTCCCCACCATCCGAAATCATCTGCCCAAAGGCTGCCAGGATCAAATTGGTGAAAAAAGGTGAGGTTTTCCTTAAGCATCCGTGTTACGGTGTCCTGAATGGCCATGATCTCCGGATCGTCAGGCCATTGCAGCCTGGCGGCATTCACGAAGCACAGACAGGCATCGAAGGTGTTGCCCCTTTTCCAGAAATCGTTGAAATTCCATACCTGCTCAAACCGTCCGAATGCGGCGATACTTCGTGATTTCAATTCATCCTGATCTGTTTTCCGTGATGAATTTTTGCACGAGGAGTACGACAATACACTTAATATCAATGTAGTACAAACAATCGCCGTGTAAGTGGTTTTTTGTCTGATCATATTGGTCATTTAATTTAAAATCTAGTCCAATAATACAAGTTTGTTGGCAAGAGTGACATGTTAATATATCCAGTTGGTTCACAAAAACCGAATTATTCTCCTGTCCTCTGCGGAAATTGAAATCAAACAAAGGAAATGCTTTCAGGTAGATTTCGGTTGTTTCCTCTTTGGTGTGGCCCATCAATTCTTTGATTATGGCCGGGTGGGGGTTCCTAAGCCGTTAAAACTAAATGGTTTTCCGTACCTTCAGGCCTGATTTTATAAAAAAATGGATGTACTGCTGATCATACTGGCTGTTTTGGCAGCATTAATCGGAATCGCCGGGGCCGTGATACCGGGGCTGCCGGGTACCCCGCTGAGCTACGGGGCGCTGCTCCTGCTTCACCTCACAAAGGCGATCGACTATTCCGGCAAATTCCTGATCATCATGGCGGTGATCGCCGTGGTGATCACCCTGATCGATTACTGGATACCGATTTATGGTACCAAAAAGTTCGGCGGAACCAAAGCCGGCGTCAGGGGCAGCATAATCGGCCTGATCATCGGGGTCATCGTCCTGCCGGTTCTGGGCATCGTCATTGGGCCTTTCGGGCTGCTGGGAATCATACTCGGACCCTTCCTTGGCGCGCTGATCGGGGAGCGCATGGCCGGAACACCAGAAAAAGATGCATTCCGGTCGGCCGTGGGTTCTTTCCTCGGTTTTGTCGCCGGTACCCTGATCAAGGTGATATACGGCCTGGTCGTGCTGTTTTATCTGGGCAAGGATATTATCGGGCTGATATTCAACTGATCACTGCGCTTGCCAATTCCTCATTTTCGTAGGCATCGCAAGGAATGAAGTTTTTATTCAGCGTGAGTTTTCTTTCCTTTTTCATGTTAGCCTTGTCATGAGTTGCTCTAAAATCCTGGCAGGTGTGGTAAAATCCATCAGTTTCTTACCTGTCCTGATCATTGTGTCAAACTCTATTTCCTCAAGCTTGTCCAAATTGATTTTCTTAATGGTTTCGGGCATCGAAAGGTGATACTCAATTTCATACCGCATCTGATTCATGCTGGCCAGGATACTTCGGCTGTTAGTATCATAAAACACCGGAGGGCTTAATAAGTCGTATTGAAACAGTAGCCGGCCGTATCCCTTTCTCAACAGGAAGGTGGCAGCCCGTTCCCTCAAACCTGCAATGGATTGATCAAGGAAGGGGCCGGGGACCAGCACTGAAATTCTCGTCGGGTTGTGAAGAAAGTGAATGGCATTGTACCGTCCGTCGAATCGTTCCACAAAATTGGCATACCATTCTCCAGGAAATGGTAAGGAGGACTCTTCGGAATTTTTAACAGATGGTACTCCGGATAGCCGGTATAACTGTTGTGTGGCCCTGATAATCATTCCTTTTTGCCAGTAAAACTAGCCAAGATTATCCAATCTCACCAGAAAAGGTATGCATTTGGGTTGTTCAACTTGGTTCCTATCATGGTCCCTATCATAGTCCCTATCATAGTCCCTATCATAGTCCCTATCATAGTCCCTTTCAGCCGTTTGATTGGTTGGTTAGTCGTTCAATAAACAAGGCCAGATCTTGCTTTTTCCCCCGTCTTGCCGCATAATTAAGCATCCGGGTTTCATTAACCGAATATTTTTCCAGGACGCTGCTAAAAATGAATTCCAGTTCACCACCCTGAAAAAGTGTGAACAGCTTTGTATCCGCATACAGATCCACCAGGATTTTTTCAATGAGGGGCACTGTGCAAGTACTTATTTTCTGAACGGGTGATTTGGAAATCAAATCAAACAAAAGACAATAAAATGTAAAAATTGTCAAATGTTTGAAAATGTCACATTTGCCAGTAATCCGGGTTTGTTGGCAAGAGTGACATTATCGGGTTAGCCAGCTATATCTCCAGCTGGATCCATTGCCACCATAAAAAAAGCCCCGTTTCCGAGGCTTTTCTTTGGGGTGTCACCCATCAGAATGGGAGCGGCTCAGCCAGTTCCGTTTGGAGGAAATCATCAATGAGGAATTGAAATACCGGAAGGCACTGAGGATATGCCGGGAAAATCATTGTGAAGACCGGAGAACGAAATTTCTTTGAGCATTTGCACGGCCATCAGTGCTTGCTTCTCGGACAGCGTGGTCGTGAAATTGGTAATGGCTTTGCCCTGTCGTTGATATAGGTTTTGTTCAATTTGTAGCGTCAGGATGGCACGGCTCCAATTATATTCAATGGTTTGCCGGAGATAAAAAAAGGCTTCGGAGGTCTCTTTAACTTTGCTGATAATCAACACATGGTGTCCCCAGGGTAATTGAGTCAGAATGTGCAAAAGACTTTCAGGGTTCAGTCTAACAGCTTGTTGGACTGAACGGTCGTCATTGGTTGTTTGGTTCACTGCAACAACTTGTTGCAGTGAATTAATTGTATTGGTCAAATCTTTCACTGCAGCAAGTTGCTGCAGTGAAATTTCGGAATAGATAATAATAAAGCGCCTGATGTAGAAGAGATTTCTTTCAGAAAGGCCGTTTATTTCAGGAAACTCATCTTTCCATCGAATCGTGTCACCTGGTTGGCATACCAATCACCCGGCAAAGGTAAGGTGGGTTCATTGGTGTTTTTAACTGGTGGAATTCCGGATAACCGCATTAACTGCTGTGTTGCCCTGATCATCATTTTTTTCGCTGTTCTAAGAGTTTAACCGTATTAATTTCAGGATTATTTACACCGTCATTTACACCGACAAGTAGCTTGGAACGCTTGTCCGCTCAATCTCCTGGCCCTAGTGCCATATCGTAGATACGGCCACTATTCAGGTGTTGAGCCCATCTGGGTGCTGCCATTGTTAGTGTAATGCCATTTTTGGCTTCGAAAATTTGAATATCTTCATTGACAGCCTTTAATACGTCAATCCAGTTTCCAGCGGTCAAGATATTTCCCACATTCAAGTTTGCTCGAACTGTTGAGTCAAGAGCCGGACCAACCCGACCCTTGGTCAAGAGTAAAACGGCTTTGGAGATTCCAGTAACGCTAGCCAGTCCATTAAAGGCTCGTCCTTGATAGGGAAGGTTTTGAAAAACCCTCCATAATTCTGATAAGGCATAAGTTTTTTCTTGGGAAAGGGATTCGCTTTGCCGGATTTCAAAATCATCCAGGATTCGTAGATAAGGATTAGCTTCCGTAAGGAGGTCTTCAAGGTAGGGCGGTTCATGTAGATTGTCCACCTTGGTCCTTCGCATTCGATTGGGCCGGCATGCCTGCCATTTTCGCAAAACGAAACCAAACTGGGCGGCTTGCTGGTCTGGATGAACGTTTAACCATGAATCCCAATCCTGGACATAAGTTGGATCAAAGCGATTTATTCTCGCCTCGAACTCAATTATGGTAAGATTTTTTTGTTCCGGACATAGCCTTATTTTCAGCACAATATAATGACAACTCTTTTAAACTTGGCTTGAACTCGTTTAAAACTCGTTTAAATCGTTTCCTTTTTCGTTGTTGTTCTGATAATCATCCGCAATGATTATTCCATCTTCCAATCAACCTTGGTAAGGCGGGCTTCCACTGAATGTAAGGTCTTGATCAATTCGGCTTCGATAGGAAGATCGCCGGTAACCAATTCCTTAAATGTTGTGCTGTAGGCGGATCTGATCTTCCCCCAGGTCTCACCTGGCTTGGCATATATCATTGCAGTAGCAGGATGCTCGTAAAGCCAGTCATGATTGTTTTTATAGCTGACCAAATCGTCTTTTCCAACGCTGACCAACATCGCCTCAAAATCATCGCTATTGAAGAAGGACCTTATTTCTTCATTTACCAGCATTAAATGAATATCGTAAACGTGGCGAATTTTGTTTCGCAGGTTCGAAATCGGATCATCGGTCCTGGAAAAACGCACCAAGCTCATAATCTTTTCGCATAAGGTTCTCTCTTTACTCAGAACCTTAACAGTGAAAGGCGACATTTTGTATTCAGTAATAAGTTCATTCCTGCCGGTCTTCTCCATCATCTCGGTAATGTAACAGCTCACCGGAAGAAACGAGAAAGGTTCAGAATCTCCTAGCCACGTTGCTTCTAATACCACATGTTCACGGATTGGACCAAAATCACCGGGATACAACTTAGGGTATTGGTGCACAGTCTTCCGGATGTTCCCCATTTTATTGGTCAATCCCTCAATCTCGATTTCGGGAATGGTGCTCTCAACAATTTTGCTGATGGCCCGGATTTTTTTCTTGAGTTGATTGTCATTTTCGCCGGATTCACGCAGGACGACTAAATCAACATCTTCCGAAAATCGTGCGATTAACCGGTGACATTTTGAGAGAGCAGTGCCTCCTTTGAAAACAACCTGGTCTGCCATGTCAGAATTGAAGATCTCATAAAGTGCTACAGTTACCCAGTAGTCCTTTTCCACATAAATCTCTCGGATGCCATACATTTGGGCGGTCGCCAGAATCGCGTCCTTTAAAAGTTCCGTGTTGCGGTGCAGGTTCATCTATTCAATATTCCATTTAGTTGCAGACGGTAGCATTTGGCTGTTAATGCCTAACTTATAGCTTGTCAGGGGGTTCAGGCTTTCACGCAGAGTCATTTCGTTTTCGGATTTTTTCGTTTCTGCCAATATTGCGCCGAGAAAAGCCCTGGTACGGGGTGGATATTTGTAAGAATACCGGATTAACCGAGCCAGATCATTTACCTCAAGTGCTTTGATCTTATTTCGCAATATGGTAATGGCCGATTTTTTGTCTAAATCCGGAATGGTCTTAAAATCTTTGAGTGCATCCAATAGTTCCAACAAGCGGTAGTTTTCATTGTTAACTTCCACATAGCTGGTCACCGGTTTCACTGCCACCTGGCCAATTCGTGCGGTTACCCTCTTGGATTTGCTGGCTACTTTAATCGTTTTGGGAACTTGGGTTGTTAAGCCCAGGCGATTAAAAAGGCCTAAACCGGTGACATAAGCAATTCGCTTGTTGTCTTCGAAGAGGTAAGGCTTCAGCAGTTCCTCTTCCCTCGGCTGCAATTCGCCAAAGGGGGATTGCTTGGGTTTATAAAATACGCCGGTGGTGGCCCTTTTGATTATACCCTGGCGGATCAGGCGCTCAATCGCTTTTGCAGCAGCAGGGTATTCATGCGGGGTAATACCAAGTTGTTGATACCTGAAGGTTGTGCCATCCTTCATGCCATTTATTTTCTTCTTTATCTTCTCTGCGATATACATGGGCCACTAAAACTTTGCTTTAACGATGTCAAAGGTAAAACAAATTATACACATGTCAAGTATCTTGCGCAAAATACTTGACACATTATTGAATTAACTACTTCAGATTGAGCAGCTCACTGGCATCGTCCAATATCTTATTCTCAAATCCTTTCAGATAGATTTCGGTGGTTTCCTCCTTGGTGTGGCCCATCATTTCCTTGATTATAGCTGAAGAGGTGCCCTGGCTCTTCAGGACCGAGGCAAACGTGTGCCGGGCAACGTAAGTGGTCAGCGGGGTTTCAATCTCCAGGGTTTTGCCAATTTCCTTTAAAACCCGGTTAACCAGCCGGGTTGCGGTTTTGATCCGGGTGTATTGTTTGGCCGTATCGGTTACAGATTCATTCAGGATGGTGAAAACATATCCTTTGGGCGAATAGTTGTGGCAGTAGTTTAGAATTTCCCGCAAGGGTTCAATGATCGGGATCCGGAAGGATTTCGTGTACCGGGTTTTGGTCCGGAAATACTCGATGTAATTTGACAGGCAAGAGGTCACTGGTTCGAATCCAGTATGTCTCACAGTTGAAAATCAACGACTTACAGCGGTTTGCGGTAAGTCGTTTTTGTTTGGGTTGATACAGTTGATTTTGTCTGTTGTTGACGACTTGGCTAATTCTCCGAGGCGGTAAGAAAAGCTTGATAGGCATATTCCA
>CAIXKO010000242.1 GCA_903919925.1 uncultured Bacteroidota bacterium
GAGTTTGTTCAGCGTGAGCACCGGGTATCCATGTTTTCACTTTCAAACACTTACAATGAGGGAGAAGTTATTGATTTTGATAGCAGAATTGCAAAATTGATAGAAGAACCCGTTGAATATGCATGTGAACTTAAGTATGACGGGGCGGCTATCAGCTTAACGTATGAGGATGGAAGGTTAACCAGGGCAATAACCCGGGGTGATGGCGTGATGGGTGATGATGTTACCGCCAATGTAAAAACCATCAGAAGTGTGCCGCTTACGATTTCCGATCCTCAATGTCCGGCGGTTTTTGAAATCAGGGGTGAGATTATTTTGCATCGTGATATTTTTAATAAATTAAATGAAGAAAGAGTTCTGGAGGGAGAATCAGCATTTGCAAACCCAAGAAATGCAGCATCAGGGACGCTAAAAATGCAGAACTCCTCATTAGTTGCCAGGCGTAAGCTGGATTGTTTTCTTTACAGTCTTGCCGGAGATGCTCTACCCTGCCCTACACACAGCAAAAATTTAGTTTGGGCCCGTAATGCCGGGTTTAAGATTCCTGCTTATCTGGAAGTTTTTCAGGATATTGAGGGTGTTTTATCATTCATTGATAAATGGAAACAAGCCAGAAAGGAATTGCCTTTCGATACGGATGGAGTGGTTATTAAAGTGAACTCACTGATTCAGCAAGAAAAACTTGGCTTTACTGCAAAGAGCCCACGATGGGCCATTGCTTTTAAGTATCCACCTGACCAAACGGAAACGCGTCTGCTGACAGTCGACTTTCAGGTTGGCCGAACAGGAGCAATTACTCCGGTGGCCAATCTGGAGCCGGTTTTACTCGCCGGGACTACCGTAAAAAGAGCGACCTTACATAATGCTGATCAGATCAGTATGATGGATCTGCATATTGGAGACTATGTTGTTATTGAGAAAGGTGGTGAAATCATTCCAAAAATTACCGGAGTAAATTTATCAAAGCGAGATTTGTTTGCCACGCCAATAGTGTTTATTACAAAGTGCCCTGAATGTGGAAGTGAGTTGATCAGAGACGCTGGAGAATCAAAGCATTACTGTCCAAATGAGGAATTATGTCCACCTCAGATAAAAGGCAGGATCGAACATTTTGTCAGTAGAAAGGCGATGAACATTGATAGTGCCGGAATTGAAACGGTGAATCAGCTTTTTGAGTCTAAACTGATCCATTCGATTGCTGATTTGTATGCACTTACTTACGATCAGGTTAAAAGTCAGGATCGGTTTGCGGACAAATCGGCATCCAATCTGATTGCCGCGATTGAGGCATCGAAAAGTATACGATTTGAGCGTGTACTTTTTGCTCTGGGCATCAGATATGTAGGGGAAACAGTGGCGAAGAAGCTTGCCCGGGCATTAGGGAGCATCGATACCATCATGAATGCTACAAGGGAGCAGCTTTTATCGATTGATGAGATTGGTGATCGGATTGCGGACAGCATCATTTACTGGTTTTCGCAGGAGAAAAACCGTGATTTAATCAAGCGACTTCAAAGTAGCGGGTTGCAGCTTAGTCAGGAGATAGAAGATAATGTCCGGCAAATTCAACTTCTTACCGGAAAATCTGTTGTAATATCCGGAACTTTTAGTCGTTATAGCCGGGAGGAGCTGAAGGAGCTGGTTGAAAGATTTGGCGGAAAGAACGTTTCTTCTGTATCATCAAAAACCAGTTTTATACTGGCTGGAGAGAATATGGGACCGGAGAAGCTAAAGAAAGCAGGCGATCTTTCAATTCCTTTAATGGGAGAAGATGAGTTTATTAATTTGTTATGTTTGTAACCTTATGATATCATTCATCCAACGGGTATTATTAATTCCGCAGCTTTTGGCGCATTTTCACCGTATGCGCAGTAAAAAAGCATTTATTCCGCTCAAGGAAGCCAGAACAATAGGCATTCTTGCCGATTTGCGAAATCCGGGACACATGCCCACTGTTGTGAAATTTGCCCAGGCTATTCACCGTCAAGACCGGCGGTGTCATGTTTTGGCCATCATACCGGATAAACGAAAAGAGGTTAACTCTTTCGATTACGAGAAGAATTTCCCTGGAATGCCAGTGGAACTCGTATGCCAGGATGAATTATCTCTGTTTAAGGCAGTCAGGAAATTACAATGCAAACCATTTACTGACCATGCTTTTGATATAGTTTTTTATTTGGAAACCCAGGAGAATTTTGCTTTGGGGTCTGTTTTATGGCAATCTCAAGCCAGGATGTTTTCCGGACCTGAAGGTTTATGTGGTGGAGTACTTGATTTTGAGATCAGTATGAAAGAGAGAACTGATTTGTCAAATCTTTCAGATAATTTAATAAAATACCTTTTATCGATTCAAAACAGGCAAGAGTTTAAGGCTCAACCTGAATCGGTTAAATCCAAAATTGATCCAGTTAAGCCTCAAACTGTATCTGTTAAGCCTCAGGCAGAACCATTAAAGCTTTTTTAATATGTTAAACAGCCCAATCCGAGGTGCCGGGGTTGCCCTGGTTACCCCTTTTGATCAGAACGGTAATATCGATTTTCCTGCATTAGTGCGGGTAACAGAGCACACCATATCAAAAGGTATTGATTTTCTGGTAGTTCTTGGAACTACTGCTGAAACTCCTACTCTTGATTCAGGTGAAAAGCAGGAAATTATCAAAGTAATTCTGGATACTAATCAAGGCCGCAAGCCGGTGGTTCTGGGGATTGGCGGTAACGATACCCGCGCGGTTGTCAGGTTGATCAGTGAACAATCCTTTGAGGGTATCGATTTTCTGCTAAATGTTGCTCCATACTACAACAAACCTAATCAGACCGGATTATACCGGCATTTTGAAGCTATTGCAGAGTGCAGCCCGGTACCAGTGATATTGTATAATGTACCAGGGCGGACAGGGTCCAACATCTCGGCAGATACTACCCTTCGCCTCGCCGGGGCATACAAAAATATTGTTGCTACCAAGGAAGCCAGTGGCAATTTCGATCAGATTATGGTAATCCTCAGGGACAGACCTAAAGGGTTTGCGGTTTTATCAGGCGATGATGCACTTACGCTGCCAACTCTTGCTCTTGGAGCAGAAGGGGTTATCTCAGTGGTTGCCAATGCCTGTCCCGACCGTATGAGTCAAATGGTTAAGTTAATGGATGAGCGGAATATCAGTGGTGCTCAAAAACTCCATTACGAAATGCTTGAACTCATTCACCTGATTTTTGCCGAAGGCAGTCCGGCAGGAGTTAAATCAGCTTTAAAGCACATGGGTATTTGTGGTGACGAGGTAAGATTGCCATTAACCCCCGTATCTGATGCATTGAGCACCAGGATACGGGATTATGTTTCAACCCTTTAATCAGAAGATTTCTTCTGAATCAGGCCATACCCTGCAGCTCAGACCGGCCGTGGCATTGTTTAAATTTTTTACCACTTCCGCAAGGACAAGGGTCGTTCCTGCCAATTTTCTTCTCAACCCTGATTTGCTGAACCTGCTTAGGAGGCGGTGCTGCCCCACCAGGCTCTGTTGATGAACCCGGGCTATACGAAGGCATATCGGTTTTACTGGTTTGATATTTACTCATGTCCAGCTTTTGGCGTGCCTGCGCCTGTTTTACCTGTTCTGGCTGGCTGATCGGGATTTGCCCTTTCATCAGCATGGATATCACTTCCTTGTTAACCTTGTCGATCATATTTTTGAATAGATCGAAAGATTCCAATTTGTAGATCAGGAGCGGATCCTTTTGCTCATAACTGGCATTTTGAACTGATTGTTTCAAGTCATCCATTTCGCGCAGATGCTCTTTCCATGCATCATCTATTGTAGCGAGGATAACGGCCTTTTCAAAAGATTTGACCAGTTCCCTATTTTGAGTTTCATAAGATTTGCGGAGGTTGGTGCTAATATGGATAGTTTTTTGTCCGTCAGTAATTGGCACCATTATGTTCTCATATTGATGGGAAGCACGCTCATAAACATCCTTGATAACCGGCCAGGCTTGTTTAGCCATATAAAGATTTTTAGCTTCAAAGGCCTTAATCAGTTTCTCATTCAGCTTGTGGCTGACCATATCAGTTTTTAACTCATGGAACTCTGATTCAGTCACAGGGGCATCAACAGCCAGGTAACGGATCATATCGAGACGTAATGAATCAAAATCAGAATTGCCCTTATGCTCCTCAACAAGCGAAGAACTTAAGTCGGACATCATATTTGCGATATCAATTTCAATCCGTTCCCCATAGAGAGCATGGCGGCGCCGGCCATAAACCACCTCTCGCTGGTTATTCATCACGTCATCGTATTCCAGCAATCTTTTTCTGATACCAAAGTTGTTTTCCTCGACTTTAGTTTGAGCGCGTTCTATTGATTTGGTTATCATAGAATGCTGAATCACTTCGCCCTCTTTTAGGCCGAGGCGGTCCATCATTTTTGCTATACGATCAGATCCGAACAAGCGCATCAGGTCATCTTCGAGGGACACAAAAAACTGAGAACTTCCCGGGTCACCCTGGCGGCCGGCGCGACCTCTGAGCTGCCGGTCGACACGCCGCGACTCATGCCGCTCAGTACCCAAAATGGCCAATCCGCCTGCATCTCGTACACTTGGATGCAATTTTATATCAGTACCCCTACCGGCCATGTTGGTTGCAATGGTTACCGCACCGGGCTGTCCGGCTCCGAGCACGATTTCAGCCTCACGCTGGTGGAGTTTAGCATTCAACACATTGTGTTTAATACCCCTGATTTTCAACATTCTGCTCAGGAGTTCTGAAATCTCAACCGAGGTAGTTCCAACCAATACGGCCCGACCGGCGGTCACTATTTTGGCAATTTCCTCGATTACCGCATTGTACTTTTCACGTTTGGTTTTGTAAACAAGATCTTCGCGGTCATCTCTTATGATTTTTCGGTTTGTTGGAGTAACTACCACTTCCAGCTTGTAAATGCTCCAGAGTTCACCTGCTTCAGTTTCAGCAGTACCTGTCATACCGGATAACTTATGGTACATCCGGAAATAGTTCTGAAGCGTGATGGTTGCGAAAGTTTGGGTAGCAGCTTCAACTTTCACATTCTCTTTTGACTCAATAGCCTGGTGAAGGCCATCGGAATATCTCCGGCCTTCCATAATACGCCCGGTTTGTTCATCAACGATCTTCACTTTATTATCGATGAGAACATATTCCACATCCTTTTCGAAAACGGTATAAGCTTTTAAAAGTTGATTGATGGTATGAACCCGTTCCGATTTGACTGAGAATTCCCTGATTAGTTCATCTTTACGGTGTAAAATCTCGTTTTCGTCGATTGAAGTTCTTTCAATTTCCGCCATTTCAACACCGATATCCGGGAGTACAAAGAATTCAGGATCCTCTCCGTCACCAGTGATCATGTCGATCCCTTTTTCAGTTAGTTCAACTGAATTATTCTTTTCATCGATAACAAAAAAGAGTTCATCGGTAACTACATGCATATTCTTACTGTTCTCCTGCATGTAAACGTTTTCCGTTTTATGCATCAGGGCTTTCATCCCCTCTTCGCTCAGGAACTTGATGAGTGATTTGGTTTTAGGAAGTCCTTTGTGGGCTCTCAGCAGAAGTTTTCCGCCCTCTTGTTCATTTTGCTCGGCGATGAGTTTTTTTGCCTGGGTAAAGGTTTCATTGAAAATGTTTCGCTGAGCATTGACTAGTTTAACGACACGGGGTTTCAGTTCACCAAAAAGCTGGTCATCGCCTTTAGGAACAGGGCCCGAGATAATCAGCGGCGTACGGGCATCATCAATAAGCACCGAGTCAACCTCATCAACAATAGCATAATTATGGCCCCTCTGAACCAGATCGTCCGGGGAAATAGCCATATTGTCACGAAGGTAGTCGAAACCGAATTCGTTGTTCGTGCCAAAAGTAATATCTGCCAGATAGGCTGTCCGCCGAGGTTCGGAGTTAGGTTGATGCCTATCGATACAGTCCACCGTTAAACCATGGAACTGAAAAATCGGCCCCATCCATTCGGAGTCACGTTTGGCGAGGTAATCATTAACCGTAACAATATGAACACCTCTGCCGGGCAATGCATTTAAAAAGACCGGAAGGGTAGCTACAAGGGTTTTTCCTTCTCCAGTGGCCATCTCAGCAATTTTTCCCTGGTGAAGGTTTAACCCTCCAATGAGCTGGACATCATAATGAACCATATCCCAGGTAATATCGTTCCCACCGGCTATCCAGTGGTTCTTCCATATGGCCTGATCACCGTCGATAATTATGCTGTCGCGCCGGGCAGCCAGGTCCCGGTCAAAATCGCGTGCAGTAACCACCAGCTGTTCATTTTCCTTAAACCGGCGCGAAGTCTCCTTAACAACTGCAAAAGCCAATGGAAGCAGCTCATTAAGCTTAACTTCCAGTTTCTCCTTTATCTGACCCTCCAGTTTGTCAATATAAACAAATGACTTTTCGCGGTCTTGCATCGGAATTTCGTCGGCTTCAATCTTTGCCTTAATCTCAAGGATTTCCTTTTCCTCATTGCTGATGGTTTCCTTAATTGACTGCCGCATAGCAGCTGAGCGATCCCTTAATTCATCGTTTGACAGATTGATTAGCTGAGCAGTAAACTTATTAACCTGCTCCACAACCGGAAGTGCATTTTTGTAATCCTTATCAGATTTATTTCCAAAAAAACCTGATATTAAACTATTCAGTATAGACATTTCAATGTATTTCTAATTTTTCCTAGTCAATTCATAAGCCAAAACCGAACCTCTGAATAATTGTCAGTCCGGGTTACTCTAATTCCAGGTTCAACGATTGCCTGAAAAGGTCCAGATCAGGATTTTTCTTTTGCAAATGTTGATATTTTTCTTCTTGAGTATATAGCTTTTTCTCAGTTTGCTCCTCAGGTACAGATGTTTGCATTTCAAGATCAAAATGACCTGAACGGGCACGCAGAAACTGCAGCAACTCAGTTTGAATACTGCGGATTGCCTTTTCCTGCAAGGGGTTATTTAAGTTAAGTATGATCTTTTTATCAGCAGACAGATCGGGTATCTGGGTAGTCAATGTACTATAAAGTCTGGGTTGATCGACATTGAGTTTTTCAGCGAATTCAATCCAGTAAGATTTTAGCAATGCAGCGGTCAGAATATCCGGTTTTTTTTGATCCTCTTTCAACCCTTCAGGAATTGTTGATCCCACAGGAGGTTCAGCCGTAGCCGGTTTTCTGGACTGTAAATCGCTGAGACGAGTCATTTGCACCTGCGGGGGGCGGGTTGGAGGAGTTGGGGCTGATTCCGTTTTAACAGGTACCTCTTTAGGAACAGCAGATGGGGCTTTGCCAGGACCAACAGGCTGAGGACCGGATGGAGAAAGAGTCTGGGCGACTGGCCTCATGGCGGATTCTACAGACTCAGCCGGGTTTCCGTGCAACCTGGAGAGGCTCATCAGCGCAAGTTCCACCAGTAATCTTGGGTTTTTGGCCTGCTTAAAAGATAAATCGCAGCTATTCAATATTTTCAATCCCTCGTACAGAAAATTGACTGAGCATGAAGAAGCCATTTGCTGGTATCTATTACCGATTTCCTGTCCAACTTCAAGTAGTTCAATCGTTTGCGGATCCCGGCTTACCAATAGATCCCTAAAATGGGTTGAAAGTCCTGAAATAAAGTTATTACCATCGAATCCTTCTTCCAGGATTTTATTGAAAACCAGCAGGGCTTTTTTGTATTCGCCTGTCAAAAAGAAATCGGTCAGCTGAAAATAATATTCATAATCAAGAACATTCAAATGATCGATTACTTGCTGGTAGGTAACTTCATTGCCGCAAAAGCTGACCACCTGATCAAAAATCGACAGGGCATCCCTCATGGCACCATCGGCTTTTTGAGCAATGATATTCAGGGCAGAGTTTTCCGCATTAATCCCTTCTTTATCGGCGATTCGCTGCAACTGTGCGATAATGTCCCGGATTTGTATTCTATGAAAATCAAAAACCTGACAGCGAGAAAGGATGGTTGGCAGGATTTTGTGTTTTTCAGTGGTAGCCAGAATAAAGATTGCATGGGCGGGAGGCTCCTCCAGGGTTTTCAGGAAGGCATTGAAAGCAGCCTGAGAGAGCATGTGAACCTCATCGATAATATACACGCTGTATTTGCCCATTTGCGGAGGAATTCTCACCTGTTCAATCAGGTTGCGAATATCTTCGACATGGTTATTGGAAGCGGCATCGAGTTCATGAATGTTGAATGAGCGGCTTTCCTGAAAGGTAAGGCAAGCATCGCAGGTATTACAGGCTTCGGTATCGGAGGAAAGATTGGTGCAATTGATTGTTTTTGCAAAAATCCGGGCACAGGTGGTTTTCCCCACTCCTCTGGGACCTGTGAAAAGGTATGCATGAGCCAGGTGGTTCCCGGCGATAGCATTTTTCAGGGTACGGGTAATCGATGGCTGACCAACGACAGTTTCAAAACTGTCTGGTCGATATTTTCGGGCACTTACAATAAATTGCTTTTCCATTTCTGGCGTTATTGAGCACTGCAAAAGTAAAAATAAGATGCATAAAACGGTACCTTTTTTGGTGATGGCTGAAACCCTTGTGATAATCAATATTTTTTCTAACTTTGCCGCCCGATAATGAGATTTATTAATTATTAATAACACATGATGAATCAGTACGAAACCGTTTTCATTGTAACTCCCGTTTTATCTGATGAACAGATGAAGGAAACGGTTAAAAAGTTCTCTGGTTACCTTGCCGAAAATGGCGGGGAGATTGTGCATGAGGACAACTGGGGCCTCCGTAAGCTGGCATACCCGATTCAAAAGAAATCGACGGGTTTTTACCATCTTATTGAGTTCAAGTCCGGTGGAGAACTAATTAACCGCTTAGAGGTGGAGTTTCGTCGTGATGAGAGGATCATCCGATTTTTAACAGTCAGGCTCGACAAATTTGCTGTTGAGTACAACCTGAAACGCCGCAGATTGGCAAGTAATGAACCAACCCGCGAAAAAAAGGAGGAGTAAACCATGGCAGCCAGTCAATCAGAAATCAGGTATCTTGCACCGCCCACAGTTGATGTGAAGCGGAAGAAGTATTGCCGTTTTAAACGGAACAAGATTAAGTACATTGATTATAAGGATCCAAACTTCCTCAAGAAGTTTCTTAATGAGCAGGGTAAAATTCTTCCACGCCGTTTAACCGGTACTTCCCTGAAATTCCAGAGGAAAATTGCTCAGGCAGTTAAGCGGGCAAGGCACATTGCTATTCTCCCGTACGTAACCGATATGATGAAATAATAACCGGAGGTAAATCATGGAAATAATTTTAATACAGGACATGGCCAATCTTGGTCATAAGGATGATGTGGTGAAAGTCCGCAATGGTTACGGCCGGAATTATCTGATCCCGCAGGGTTTTGCTATCCTGGCTACTGAATCTGCAAAGAAAATGCATACCGAAAATATGCGTCAGCGTGCACATAAAGAACAGAAGAAACGTACTGATGCTTTATCGATTGCCGCTAAACTGGGAGTTGTTGAACTAAGAATTGGTGCTAAAACCTCTACCACCGGGAAAATTTTCGGTTCGGTAAACACCATTCAGATTGCTGAAGCCCTTATTGAAAAGGGATTTGAAGTAGATCGCAAGAACATCACCCTGAGTGCAGAAGCAATAAAAGAAATCGGAAGCTTTAAGGCTACTGTTAAGATTTACAAGGATATTAAGGCTGAGATCAGCTTTGAAGTTTATTCTGAGTAAGACATAAAATTCGCTAGCTTTAAATAAAGCTGGGAGGTACATATTAAAGTTGCCAACTTGAGGAAAAGTTGGCAACTTTTTTTGTTTAGAGTTGCCAACTTGAGGAAAAGTTGGCAACTCGGGCAATTCTAGTGCTGGGCTATTGTATCGATTTCCACTTTTGCTCCGAGGGGAAGCTTTGCAACCTGTAATGCGGCCCGGGCTGGTGGTTCAGAAGTGAAATAGCTGCCGTACACTTCATTCATTTCCTTAAAATCAGCAATATCAGATAGATAGCAGGTGCATTTTACGACATTGGTAAACTGCATGCCTGCAGCAGCCAGAACGGCTCCGATATTTTTCATCACCTGTTCGGTTTGTACCTTGATATCCCCCTCAATGAGTTTACCGGTTTCAGGAACGATTGGGATCTGACCTGAAATAAACACTAAACTCCCGGTGTCGATAGCCTGGCTGTATGGTCCGATAGCGGCCGGGGCTGCTGTTGTAGAAATCACTTTTTTCATATGGATATTGTTATTAGTTGCTAGTTTTATCAGCCGTATTAATTATCCCTCCAGTCTTTTCGTTTTTCATACTTAATATCTTTAAGCAGAGAGCCGTTGGCGCTGATGCTAAAGGTGTAGCTCTTAAATTCACCAAAAGGAACCAGATTGATATTCATGGTCCAGCAATGCAGGTTCCGGCTTATACCCATGGTGGTATATGTAAATTTCTGATTTACAAAATCGTAACCAGATGAAAAGGTCAGGTTCCATTTTTCTGTCAAACCCAGGTCTCCGGATAACCTTAATGATTGGGTTATCGTGCTTTCCAGATAAGGCTTGGAGTAACGGAAATTGTAATCTACCCGGAGGTTCCATTTTGGCTTATAATCCTTAAATTCACCAGAATCAGGTTCCTTAGGTTTGGGTTTGGATTGAGCCTGACTTGAAGCTTGTTGTTTTGCTTTAAGAGGAAAAGCGAAGCCCAGCGAGAAGTCAGCATCCGTTAAACGTAGTGGTTTCCCCGACCGGCTTACTTCAAAGGTATTGATTGTGCGATAGGTTGTACGGCCGTACCTGATGGAAGAGTCTATGGCATAGGCATTAAAAACTGAGCGAAAGGAAAGGTTAAGCTGTTCAAGAATCATGGTGCGGGCCGTAAGCTGAACCGGGGAAAGCTTAAGAGAGTCGCGAAAGATATCGTAGCTGGTACTAAGGTTCAGACTCTCCAGGAGTTTAACTTTTTTCAACTGCCCGGTAGTATCCGAAGGGTTTTTAACTTTCATTTCAATGTTATTACCCAAGCTAAAACTGATATTACCATATCGGCCGGCAACCGATGGAAGCCGGTAAATACCCTCATCGAAAATGGAATAGGACTGCTCATCGGCGTACATTAATCCTTTGTCATCGGTTTCCATGGTAACGAGTGTCCGTTGAAATCTGCCAAAATCATAACCCAGATCAGGGCGATAACCGAATGACAGTGATGGACTCATCATGTGGCGGATAGTCTTGATCTTTCCACGCTTAAAATCGAAAAAGCCGTAAATTCTTGGAGAGTAGCTCAAATTAAAATTAGGACTCAATGCCTGAACGTAATTCAGTTGATTAATGCGGTTGATGATCACCTTGTTCAACGCAGGATCCCAAGTTTTTTCGATGTAGGAGAAATATAGCATCCCCTGGTAATTGAGGGATGGAGTAAAGGTCATATTTTCAATTGGTTTGAAGGAAGCTGATAGCGGAATTTCATGTTGAAACCCGTTTCGCATTTTTGAAAAGATTTCAGGTTTGAAAATGGAGTCCTCCCGCGCTTTCACTTTATTTTCGAATGAAGAGGTATACCGCATTTCTATTTTCTCATACCATTTCTGCTTGGCCCCTTTTGATGCCCACTTAAACGGATAAATCCTGCCGATGGAAAAGTTTCCGGAAGGTGCATTCAACACCACGGTGCTGTCAATACTATTCTGTGAATGCCCTAATTTTGCAGTAAAATTGAATAGTGGATTGGCAAATTTCCTTCTGTACGAAATAGAAGATGACTTCTGATTGGTCAGCCTTTCCAATGGATTCTGATTCTGAGTGGAGTTATCGTAATAGGTATTGTTCTTATCATAGGAACTGGAGCTGAAGTTAACACTGGCATTGAAATCATTGTAGGGATTAGCTTTAGCATCCTGGGCGTGTGACCAGGTAACGCTAAAATCCTTTTGTTTTTTATAACCGTCAAGCCCCTTTTCCCCGGTTACGTTGTTTGCGATATTAAAGCCAAGGTTACCAGAGTATTTATAGATTTTTCTATATCTCGATTGGGCACCCAGCGACCAACTTCCACGTGAATAAATGCCGCCGGTAAGGGAAAGATCCAATTTGTCATTAAAAGCAAAGTAGTAGCCCCCATCCCGTAGAAAGAAGCCTCGATTACGCTCCTCGCCGTATTTAGGCATCAATATTCCTGTTGCCCTCTTTTGCTGTTTTGGCAAAAACCCAAATGGCAAGCCAATCACATATAGTGGAATTCCTTCAACAACCAGGTAGAGGGCCTTAGTAACAATCATCTTATTGGGGACCATCATCCCTTTCGTAATATTAAAATAGAAATGCGGCTCCGGAGCATCGCAGGTGGAGTATTTACCATCTTTTATATTGAGTGTCCCGGATGAATCCCTTTTAGTATATTGACTATGCATAAAACCTTCGGGTTCCTGTTTCATCACAACATCCACCACATAAGACTTTTTGGAATTGAAATTAAACCGCAGCTCCTTGCATTCGATTGTTTCTTCACCGTCCTTAAATACGGGCTTTCCGGTGAGTTGACCGCTGGTATCTTTGCGGCCGGTAGCATAAAGCTCCTTACGATCGATACTCATTTCGATATAATCAGCAGTAACCTCCATTTTCTGATAGGTGATTTTGGCTCCGCCATACATTCTGATTTTCTTATCGGTCATGCTGATAACGGTGGAATCTTTGGCAGGATAGATGACGGGAGCATCAAGATACGCTTTTCCCACCGCCACAACATGGCGGGCCGTATCGGGTTTGACTAATGGAATAGTCACAGTATCAACCTGTCCGTAGGCTTTAAGCATACCAACGGCGAGGACGAATATCCCTAATTGAATTTTTTGTATTTTTATAATCGATATCAATAGTTAACCGGTTGTTTCCCTGTGACGAGAACGATCCAAAACTAAAGAAAAAAATGCTACCATGCCGGATTACCTTTCATACATAACGGAAAAACAAAGAAACCATTGTTGTAAATGGCTGCGATCAATGACATTTTTAGCCATATCTACCTTATTAATTTGTATTTGTACACAATTTTCATTTGGGCAATCCTCATCGGGCAAAAAGTTCGGCGTAACCATAGATGCCGGCCACGGAGGACATGATTCCGGAGCACCCGGTAAGAAATCGGTTGAGAAAAATATTGCACTTAAAATTGCTTTAAAGTTAGGTCAGTACATTGAAAATCAGATGGAAGATGTTAATGTTTTTTACACCCGGAAAACTGACGTTTTTGTTAACTTGTACGAAAGGGCCCAGATTGCCAACAATAACAAGTCAGATGTCTTCATTTCCATCCATGTAAACGCCAACAAGAGTAGCGTGCCAACAGGAACCTCGACCTATGTGATGGGTTTTTCGAGGAGCGCAGAGAATCTTGATTTGGTGATGCAGGAAAACAAAGCCATATTGTTAGAGAAAGATTACAAAACGAACTACGCCAATTTTGACCCTTCTTCGGAAGAATCCTATATTTTATCTAACATTGTACAGAACAACAACTTAACCCAAAGTCTGGAAATTGCTACAGCTGTTCAGGATCAGTTTAGAATCAGGGGCCACCGTAAGGACATCGGCGTTCATCAGGGCAATCTGGTAGTGCTGTGGACCTCTGCAAAACCAAGCATTTTGGTTGAAACCGGGTTTATCAGCAATGCACATGAGGAGGAATTCCTGATGTCGGCAAATGGACAGGACATTATTGCCTCGTGTATTTTTACGGCATTCCGTGAGTATAAGGAATCAGTGGATTCAAAAATGAAGGCGGGCGAAAAGGTGAAGAAGACAGGAGAAGAAGAGAAGACGGCGGGAGAAGAGGTTAAGAAGTTGGGAGAAGAGGTTAAGATTTTGGGAGAAAAAGAGAAGAATGTGGCAGAAGAGGAAAAAAGGGAAGAAGAGGTTAAGAAAATAGGAGAAGAGAAGAAGAATACGGGAGAGAGTGTGAAAGAAGATGAAGAGGTTAAAGCCGGTGTAGAATACCGGGTTCAGGTTTTAGCATCTGTAAAAAAGTTGCCTCCGGGATCGAAAAGCTTTAAGGGGGTTAAAGGGCTGAAAGAAATAAAGTTAGATGGGTATTACAAGTATATGTCTCCACCGGTGAAGACGTTTAAGGAGGCGCTTGAACTCAGCAAAAAACTAGGTGTCTCTTTTCATGGAGCTTTTGTTGTGGCATTTAAAAATGGGGAAAGAGTTCCAATTCATAAAAAAGGACTTTAACAATTATTTACCAAAACGGGACGCTAAGTGCACTTATTGAAACGACTTAATGTCAGCGGTTCAGAAAGTGTTTCTTCCATCAAACCTTTAGAGGGATCAAGGCAAATAGCCAGGGCTTTTTTGTCGAAACTTCTATCGCAATCTAAGGTTCACTCATTGTTCTAATAGTCAAGCAAATAAACATAGACACCTGAACAACTGATACTTATATTTTTTCATTATGTAAATGAAATTATCTAACTGACTGTTAACCGGATGCGGAAATTCAAAAAAAAAAATGGATTTACCCTATGCGGATGATCTTTTTTTAGCATATTGCAGTAGCTAATCCCGTTTTCTAATTCGTTAAAAATCAGTATTGATGAAGTCAAGCCACATAGAGGTTTGGAATAAATGCCTGTCGATTATAAAGGATAATGTTCCATCCATTAGCTTTCGCACCTGGTTTGAGCCAATCGTTCCCCTACGGCTGGATGAAAGCGTTTTGACTATTCAGGTTCCCTCTCCTTTCTTTTATGAATACCTTGAAGAACAGTACATTGACATTATCAGCAAGACGCTCCTTAAGGAGTTAGGGCCCGATGCCAAGCTGGAATACAATGTAGTAATGGAGCAGAATGGTTATTCGAATGCGAAACCCTACACGGTTAAATTTCCGACTCAAGCAAAAAATACCCTAAAAAACAAACCTTTGTCTTTGCCTCTTGATGAGGAAGAAAGAACGATAAAAAATCCTTTTATCATTCCGGGTATCAAAAAGTTGCACGTTGATCCGCAGTTGAATCCTGATTACAGTTTCGATACTTTTGTTGAAGGTGACTGCAATCGGTTGGCACGGTCGGCCGGGTATGCTGTGGCGCAGAATCCAGGTGGGACTGCTTTCAATCCATTGCTGATCTATGGTGGAAATGGTCTTGGGAAAACGCATCTTGCGCAGGCTATCGGTATCGAGGTGAAGCAGCGGATTCCGGATAAAATAGTTCTTTACGTCAATGCCAATAAGTTTCAAACCCAGTTTGTTGAAGCCACAAGGAACAATAACCGGAACGATTTTCTGCATTTTTATCAAATGATTGATGTTCTGATTATTGACGACGTTCAGGAATTTGCCGGTAAAGAAAAAACACAGGACACTTTTTTCCACATATTCAATCACTTGCATCAATCCGGAAAGCAGTTGGTTCTGACTTCCGATAAGCCTCCTGTTGAGCTTAAAGGAATGGAGCAACGTTTGTTATCGCGGTTCAAATGGGGTTTGTCTGCCGATCTTCAGGTGCCTGACTTTGAAACCAGGGTAGCCATCTTGCAGAAAAAAGTTTATAGCGATGGCATTCACATGGCAAACGAGGTATTGGAATATATTGCCTCCCAGATTACCAATAATGTCAGAGAGCTTGAAGGAGCTTTGATATCCCTGCTTGCCCAGTCTACGTTGAACAAGAAGGAAATTACCCTGGATTTGGTCCGGGAAATGATTGATAAACTGGTTAAGAACACTACTAAAGAACTGTCGATCGACTACATTCAGAAAGTAGTCAGTGACTATTTCAATATCCCGATAGATCTGATGCATTCCAAAACCAGGAAGCGCGAAATTGTACA
>CAIXKO010000243.1 GCA_903919925.1 uncultured Bacteroidota bacterium
ATAAGCTCTGGTCGAGCGAGGCAAGCAGATATTTTCTGGAACCCAGATCCCCATATGGCCCTGGCCACATTAAATATCCGGCTTTCGTGCTGATGATCAGTTCATCACGATAAGGGGTCAGATCTTTTTTTAGAATTTTCCCGAAATTGGATTCAGCGGAGCCCGGAGGAGGTCCATAATTATTAGCCAAATCGAAATGGGTAATCCCTTGGTTAAAAGCATGCCGCACTATTTCACGGCTGGTTTCGAAATCGTCAACTTCTCCGAAATTGTGCCAGAGCCCTAAAGAAAGAATGGGAAGATTTATCCCGCTGTTGCCACACCTGAGGTAGGGCATTCTGTCATATCGGTTATCGCTAGCTAAAAAATCCATACAAGTAGTTAATTATGTAAAGATGTAAAAATAACACAGTTTACCAAATTCAAAAGTGCCATTTGTAATTCCTTCAAAATTGTTATTAAATTGTGCCCGGTTCGTGAAACCTGAAGGCGGGCCGGCAGATGATGGAGATTATAGGGTTTATTCTTCATGGGAAAATTCGGGGAAAGAAGAAAGTTAAGCAATCCCTGATTAACAAGTTCTCCGCGGATTACGAGTTGCGATTTTATGAAACAGTGCAGCCACGGCACGCTGAAGAGCTGACAGGGAAGGCCTTGAGCGAGGGTTGCAACTTCCTGATTGCGGTGGGTGGTGATGGCACTTTAAATGAGATGGTCAACGGATATCTCAAAACTCGTTTAACCTCTGGTGTTAATGCCAGCATTGGTGTTCTGCCATTTGGAACAGGGAATGATTTTGCACGGGGCACCGGTATCACCAGGGATATAAACCAGTTGAGTGAGATGATCCGGCTTAACCAGCCAAGGATGCTGGATGCAGGTAGGATGGAATTTCAGCACCCCGATGGCTCCAAAACCATCCGGTATTTCGACAATATCGCGGACCTGGGTATTGGCGGAGATGTGGTTGGCCGGGTTAACGGAGTGCATCTGATAAAAACGGTTTTAGGTGGAAAATTTAACTTTTTTGTTGCAATTCTGGTCACCTTCCTGAGTTACAAGCACAAAAGAGTCAAGGTTTCATGGGATGGAAATGAGTGGGAGGGTCAGGTATTGAGCCTGGTTGTTGCCAATGGCCGATACTTTGGAAGTGGCCTTGGAATTGCACCAGAAGCAAAGCCGGATGACGGCAAGTTTGAGTTGGTGATTTTTGCTAACCTGAGCATCATAGATTATTTGCTCAATTACTCGAGATTACGCAAGGCAGAAAAGATCATTCACCCAGAGGTTTTTTATCACCGGACAAGCAAAGTGTTTGTGGAGTCCGGTGGAGGAACTGTTATTGTTGAAGCCGATGGTGAAATCGAAGGCGCCGCACCGATTGTTTATACGTGCCTGCCAGGTTCACTAAGGTTTTTAGTTCCTTAGCTTAAAAAAGTTTATCCTGTTTCTTAATCCGATATTTTATTCATTAATGCCTGCCTTGCGCTGGTCATTGCACGGTCGAGTCCTTTAACATCTTTACCTCCGGCGGTGGCAAAGAATGGCTGACCTCCACCTCCACCCTGCATTTCACGTGCACTTTCGCGTATAATGTTTCCGGCATGAAGGCCCAGCCTTGTCACCAGACTCTCGGAAATCATAACGGTAAGAATGGGTTTTCCATCGATGACCGATCCGATAACCAGATAAAGATTTTCGGTTTCTCCTTTAATCTGATAAGCCAGATCCTTGATTTGAGCAGTATCTTCCAGATCAACACGTTCGCAAATCAGGTTTACTCCGTTTAATGGTTGAACTTTTTGCCTCAAGTCATTTTTAATTTGTTTTAGCTGATCCTTGGCAAACGATTCAATTTTTTTTCTGAGTTGCTGATTATCATCTATTAATTGGTTAACAGATTGAACAAGGTCTTGATTTGATTTGAAAATCAGATTCAGTCCTCGAACTGTTTTGTACTGACTGCGAATTTCTTCCTCTGCCTTTTGGCCAGTTTGAGCTTCTATTCTCCTGATCCCCGAGGCGATGGAACTTTCAGAAATAATCCGGAAAAAGCCAATTTGTCCGGTCGATTGGACATGAGTACCGCCGCATAATTCAACTGATTCACCAAACCTTATTACCCTAACCTGATCGCCATATTTTTCACCAAACAGTGCCATTGCGCCCATTTCCCTGGCCATTGAAATCGGCAGGTTGCGCAGTTCCTGAAGTGATATGTTCTGACGAATAAGCTGATTGACCAGGATTTCAACCTGATCAATGTCCTCTTCGGTCATTTTTTGAAAATGCGAAAAGTCGAAGCGTAGATATCCGGGATCAACAAGTGAACCTTTTTGTTCAACATGAGTGCCCAGCACCTTGCGAAGGGCAAATTGCAGCAGATGTGCGGCAGAGTGGTTCCTCATGGTAGAGAGCCTGGTGTTTTCTTCGACCGAAGCCAAAAAGACTGCCGAAGGATCAACAGGCAATTGCTCCGTGATATGTACAATCAGGTTGTTTTCTTTCCGGGTATCAATGATCTTAACTACTTCAGTTTCCGATTTCAATATTCCGGTGTCACCCACCTGACCGCCGCTTTCGGCGTAAAATGGTGTTTTATCCAGCACGAGCTGGTAAAATGTTTTTTTCGGTGTTTTAACCTGGCGATATCGGGTAATTTTAACATCCAGTGATAATTGATCATAACCAACAAATTCCTGTTCGTCCTGGTTTCCGATCATGATCCAGTCGGCCGTTTCCTGACCTGAAGCTTGCCGGGACCTTGATTTCTGCTTTTCCATTTCCTCCTGGAATTCCATTATATTAACCTTCATTCCCTTTTCGCTCAGAATGAGCTCAGTAAGGTCAAGAGGGAATCCGTAAGTGTCATAGAGCTCGAAAGCAGCTTTACCGCTGAAAGGTATCTCTTTTGATACTTGAGCATTCACGCGGTTTTCGAGTAAGGTGATACCGGTTTCGAGGGTTCGCAGGAAAGAGCTCTCTTCTTCACCGATTACCCTGGAAATAAGATGTTCCTGACTAATTAATTCCGGGAAAGCTTCGCCCATATTCTCAACTAAAACAGGAACAAGCCCTGTCATAAAAGGTTCCTTCAGGTTCAGGAAGTTAAACCCGTAACGTACCGCCCGCCGCAGAATTCGTCTGATCACATAACCTGCGCCGGTATTTGAGGGGAGCTGCCCATCGGCGATAGAGAAGGAGATTGCGCGGATATGGTCCGCTATAACGCGCATAGCAATATCGGATTTGCTATCTGCACCATAATGAATGCCGGTTATTGCCGAGAGTTTTTGAATAACAGGTTGGAAAATATCAGTATCATAGTTTGATTGTTTTCCCTGGAGGGCCATGGTCAGACGTTCAAACCCCATTCCAGTATCTACATGTTTTTGAGGTAATTGAACAAGTGATCCATCGGATCTACGGTTGTATTGAATAAATACCAGATTCCAGATTTCGATTACTTGCGGATGGCTTTTGTTTACTAGGTCCCGGCCATCAACAATAGCACGCTCTGCATCAGAGCGTATATCAACATGAATTTCTGAACAAGGTCCGCAAGGCCCGGTATCACCCATTTCCCAAAAGTTATCCTTTTTGGAACCTTCGAGGATTTTAGACTTAACGGTATTTTTTAGCCAAAGCTCATAAGCTTCGTTGTCACGTTCGATCCCTTCACGTGGGTCGCCTTCAAAAATCGTTACATACAATCTTTCAGGAGACAGTCCCATCCAAACCGTAAGAAATTCCCATGCCCAATCAATGGCTTCGGTTTTAAAATAATCTCCGAATGACCAGTTTCCCAACATCTCGAACATGGTATGGTGGTATGTGTCATGACCAACTTCCTCAAGATCATTATGTTTACCTGAAACACGCAAGCACTTCTGGGAGTTGGCAATCCGGACAGCTTTGGGTGTTTGGTTGCCCAAAAAATAATCCTTGAACTGATTCATACCTGCATTGGTGAACATCAGTGTAGGGTCGTTTTTTACCACCATCGGAGCGGATTCTACGATCAGGTGCCCCTTGGATTCGAAAAAATCTTTGAATTTTTGACGTATAATTTTGGAATTCATCCTTTATATCCTATCTTACTGGTTTGTTAAAAGTTTGGCAAAGTTAGATAATTTCGATAATTTTGCCACACTTGGGAAGTGTGGCACAGCGAATTCAGTGTTAAAGTATGGCAAAATTCAAATATCATTTTAACCCGGAGTCTCTTTCTTTCGACCGGATCCGACTAACTATCGGACAAAAATTTTTGAGGGTAATCGCATATTTACTATCCAGTTTTGTTGTTGGCGGTGGACTGATGTTGGTTCTTTCTTTGTTTACCGATCTCCCGAGGGAACGGATATTAAAGCGTGAATTGGCGTTTTTACAGACACAATTTGAGCTGACCAGCAGGAAAATGGATCAGGCTCAGAGTGTTTTAACAGAACTGCAAAATCGTGATGATAATATTTACCGGGTGATTTTTGAGGCCGATCCGGTACCATCATCAATCAGGAACGCCGGGTTTGGTGGGGTTAACCGTTACGCCGATCTGGATGGTTATAAAAATTCCGAAATCGTTACGGAGACAACCAGAAAGCTCGATGATATTATGAATAAGCTTTATGTGCAGTCGAAATCTTACGATTTACTCTTTAACCTTGGTAAGAATAAGCAGAAGATGCTTACGGCCATGCCCAGTATTATACCGCTGGAGCATTACACACGTATCGGATCCTTTTTTTCGGCACACCGGCTACATCCGATTCTCAAGGTTTACCGTCCCCACAATGGGGTTGATTTTACTGCACCGATTGGTACCAAAGTACGTTCAGCCGGCGATGGTGTTGTAGTTGAGGTGAATCCGGTAAGGGGCTTTTCGGGGTATGGAATTACTATTACAATTGATAATGGATTTTCATACGAAACTTTTTATGCCCATCTAAACAAAGCACTGGTGCGCGTTGGAGAACAGGTAAAGAGAGGTCAGATTATTGCAGAAAGCGGGAATACTGGATTGACCATTGCACCTCACCTTCATTTTGAAATTCACAAGAATGGGATACCGGTGGATCCGATTAATTATTTGTTTACGGATATCACCCCGCTGGAGTACCAGCAATTAATTGAGATGTCGAAACTTGGTGGCCAGTCACTTGACTAATTCAGGAAGAATTGCCTTATAAAGAACCGAAAATAGAAAAGGTTTATTATTCCATCGGCGAAGTAGCAGAGATGTTTGAGGTAAATCCTTCACTGATTCGCTACTGGGAAAGCCAATTTGAGAATATCAATCCCAAAAAGACACCTGGGGGCAAGCGCCATTATATGCTGAAAGATATAGAGCAGATTCATCTGGTTTATCATCTTGTCAAAGAAAAGGGGATGACTTTGACTGGAGCACAGCAGAAGTTGAAAGATAACAGAACTGATACGGAAAGTAATCACGTGATAGTTAAAAAGCTACAGCAAATCCGGGATTTGCTGACTGGAATGCGCGACGAACTTTAAATAATTAATTGTGATTGTACAGGATATTATTTCCGCCATTGAATTCCTGGCACCCAAAGGGCTTCAGGAATCTTATGACAATTCAGGATTACTTACAGGTTATGTGGATCAGGAAGTTACCGGTGTTCTGGTTTGCCTGGATGTAACACCGGAGGTGCTGGATGAGGCATCCAAAATGGATTGCAATTTGATACTTTCACACCATCCGCCATTTTTTACGGGAATGAAACGTTTTACAGGCGATTCTCTTCAGGAGGAGATATTGTTGCGAGCCATTAGAAATAACCTTATACTTTATGCATGCCACACCAATCTGGATTCAGTTATGGGGGGAGTAAGCAGCAGGATAGCTGATAAACTTGGCCTGATCAATCAACGAATTCTGGTTCCAAGGGAAAATGATCTGGTTAAACTGGTCTGTTTTATTCCGACCTCCCATCTGGAAGCGGTTAGTCAGGCCATATTTAAGGCAGGTGCCGGAACGATCGGGAAATATGATCATTGTTCATTTCAGGTTAGTGGCAATGGCACTTTCAGGGCAAGTAAGGGTTCTAATCCATATACAGGTTCTGTTGGTGACATGCATTCGGAACCTGAAGTCCGTTTTGAAACCATATTGCCAAAGCCTTGGTTAAAGCAGGTTACTGAGGCAATGGTTGCCAATCATCCATACGAGGAAGTGGCGTACGATGTTTATCCCATAATCAACAAAAACCCTGCGATGGGTTTTGGAGTGGTAGGCGAATTAGATGAAGAGTGTAAGGAAATTGATTTTTTAAATAGAACCAAGGAGGTTTTTGGGTTACCAGTAATCCGCCATTCCCGGCTTTGCAACCGAATGGTTCGAAAAATTGCTTTATGCGGAGGAAGCGGGATCGGGTTTTTAAATTACGCCATTGGTTCCGGAGCTGATTTTTATCTGACTGCCGACATAAAATATCATTCGTGGTTCGAAATTCAGGGAAAGCTTGTTCTGGCAGATATCGGACACTTTGAAAGTGAGCGTTTTGCGATTAACGTATTAGCGGACTCTCTTATCGAAAAATTCCCTAAATTTGCGGTTTATTTAACTACGGTAAATACCAATCCGATAAACTATTTGACATAGATATGACAGCACATAAAACTGGAGCCAAGGAGCAGGGCACAAATGTAGAAGACAAGCTGAGGGATATTTTCGAATTGCAGCAGGTTGAATCCGAGATAGATAAGATACAGACTCTTAGGGGAGAACTACCGCTTGAAGTTCAGGACCTTGAGGATGAGTTGATTGGCCTGGAAACTCGAATCAAGAACTTTGAAGATGAGATTAAGGAACTTGAGAATGCAGTATCGAAAAAGAAGATTGAGATAACGGATGCCCAGGGTTTGATCAAGAAATATGAAACCCAGCAGAACAATGTGCGGAACAACCGTGAATTCGATTCTTTGTCAAAGGAGATTGAATTTCAGTCACTTGAAATTCAACTTTGTGAAAAAAGGATAAAGGAATTTTCTATACGTCTTCAGGACAAACAGACTGTTACATCTGATTCTCGTGCGATATTTGAGGAGCGGAAGCGGGATATGGAGGCCAAAAAGCGCGAACTCAATGAGATTATTTCCGAAACCAAGATTGAAGAGCAAAACCTTTACATGCGCGCTCAGTTAATTGGAAACAGAATAGAAGAGCGCCTGCTTTCTGCTTATCGTAGAATCAGGAAAAATGCACGTAACGGACTCGGAGTGGTAACCGTTCAGCGTGATGCTTGCGGTGGATGCTTTAATCGCATACCTCCTCAGCGTCAACTTGATATCAGATCGCGTAAAAAAATTATCGTTTGTGAATATTGCGGAAGAATCTTGGTTGATGATGATATTGCCGGCATAGTTCCACCTACCGAATAGAGCTATTTGTGGAATGAGAAATTGGTTCCTGATTATTCTGGGTGCTCTGCTTATATCAGGAATTCCGCTCAGCGGACAAAACATTTCTTTTAGTCAGGAAATACAATATTGTTTTTTTAATCTGGATACGCTGAAGGGCAACAAATTGCTGGCTCAGCATTATTCATCCAATGATCCGGAATATATCCGGCTTATCAGTTACCGCGACTTTATTCGGAACCTTCTTTATCAATCGAAGTCCGGTTTTGAACTTTTTTCCAATCAATCTGCTATACGGATCAAGAGATTGGAAAAATTACAATCTCCAGGCAATACCGCTATGGTTTCTATTGCTGAGATTTATCTTTACCAGGCGATTCTGGCCTGGCAATTTTCCGATTTTAAATTGGCATTTACGGACCTTGTTTCCTCTTATAAGATTGTGGCAAAATGGGGAAGTGATTTCAAAGCCGGTGATCGGAACAAGTTGTCCGGGATCCTTGGAGTGCTTTTCCAGCTGGTTCCTGAGCAGTATGAAAAATATTTGCGGGTGGTAGGTGTAAGACCAAAAGCATTAAGCGGATACAATGGATTGGACAGGTATTATACGGCTTCATCGCCAGGTACTATTGAGCGTCAGGAAGGATATTTGTTATTGATTACTGCATACAAGGAATTCCGATTGGACCCTTCCACTGCCTGGAACTTTGTTAAGATGGAGGGCAAGCCGATGCTCGATAGTCCTTTAATCAGATATCAAAGCGCGTTGGCAGCGTTAAAGGCTGGCGATTGTGAATCGGCGGTTAAGTTGCTGGATTACCATACCAGCGAATCTGGCAGGCCAGTTTTTCCATTGTGGACTTATCAATTGGGCCGGTGTAAACTTTATCAGAATGATACAATGGCAGGAGGCTTTCTGGAAAGATTTCTTAAAAATCCCGGTGGTGATAATTACATGCATTCGGCACTACTAATGTCAGGATGGAATTGTCTTATGCATGGAAATCAGGCTCAGGCAAAAGTGTTTTTCTTGCGATCAAAGAATCTTCCAACGCCCTTTACTATGTATGATAAGCAGGCATTGAATGAGGCAGGTTCTGACAAAATGCCGGATGTGGAATTGTTAAAGGTGCGGCTTCAGTTTGATGGTGGTTACTATGAGAAGTGCCTGGATAATTGTGATAAATTGCTCGTCACAAATCGGTTTCATGGCCAGGAGAAAGGCGAGTTACTTTACCGAAAGGGGAGGTGTGAGCAGCGATTATTGAGAACAGAACCGGCAATCAGGAGTTTTCTCGGAGTTATAGAAAGGGCTGATTCCATCAAAAGTTACCTGGTACCGAATTCAGCGCTACAGTTGGGTTATCTTTACAAAAAAGCGGGCCAGGTTGATCTGGCCCGCAAGTATTTTCAATTGAGTCTGGATTTGAACAAGTACGGCTATCGTGAGGGGATTAATCGTCAGGCTCAGTCAGCCCTGGATGAATTGAGTAATTAGATTACCAGCTACCACCGGCACCACCGCCACCGAAGCTTCCACCGCCACCGCCACCGAAACCTCCGCCAAAACCGCCACCGGAAGAGAATCCGCCAAAAGAACCACCGTTATCACGTCCTCCCATCAGTCCCATCAGGAGCAGAAGAGGCAATCCACCGCCGCCGCCGATGGAATTATGACGATTCATACGAGAGCGTCCGCCGAATATAACCGAGAACAGGACAATCATGATAATTAAACCAACAATAGAGTTACCTTTTTTTGGTTGATTTTTTTGAATATACTGCTCAGCTGTAAACTCTCCGGAAGTGATTTTCATGATGATATTTACAGCAGAATTAATTCCGCCCGCGAAGTTTCCTGCTTTGAACTGAGGAATAACCTCAATATCAATAATTTCGTGGGCCTGAATATCGGTAAGAACACTTTCCAAACCATAACCGACAGCGATATAAACTTCACCCTTTTCTTCGGCTGTTTTTGGTTTAACCAGGATCATTACTCCATTATCCTTGCCTTTTACTCCAACTTTCCATCTTTCAGCAAGAGTGGTGGTATATTGATTTGGTTCGTAGCCATTTAGGGTTGGAACGGTAACCACATATATCTGAGTAGATGTTTTATTATTAAAATCAAGTAATTTCTGCTCAAGATCTGATGAGAAAGATGGGTCGAAAAGGTTGGTAAAGTCATTCACCAACCTTGGAGGGTTCATTGGTTCCGGGAATTCCTGTGCACGTAGAGCTGGAATAATCAATACGACAAGGAGAGAAAAAGTCAATATTCTTTTCATTTGACTAGGCTTATTTTCCAAAAGAGATCTCATCAGACAATTCATTTATATCATTTTTTAGGTAGGGGAAATGCTCGATGAGTTTCTCGCCTGCTTGTTTAATTCCTTCGACCAACCCTTCGGTAAACCGGTTATTTCGAAAATGCCCGGCCATGGTTTCCTTGATAAGATCCCAGAATCCTTCGGGTACTTTAGCGTTGATCCCGGCATCTCCAATAATGGCAAACTTTCTGTTCTTGATAGCGAGGTAAAAAAGAACTCCGTTACGCTGTTCCGTTTCATGCATTTTTAGTTTCTTAAAAATGAATGAAGCCTGATCCAGTACATCTCCTGAGAAGGTATCCTCAATGTGGACACGAATTTCGCCTGAAGTACCTTTTTCAGCTTGCACAATGGCATTTTTAATAGCCAGCTGATCTTGTTCCGTAAAAAACTTTCTAGCGTTCATTCGGTTAGAATTTTACCTCAGGGGCTTTTTGAGCACCTTCAGCAGCTTCGAAATAAGGTTTCTTCTCAAAACCAAAAAGGCCCGCAAAGATGTTTTTCGGAAATACTTTAATAAAGGTGTTATAAAGTCTTGCCAATTCGTTGAATTTACGTCTTTCAGTTGAGATACGATTCTCAGTGCCTTCCAGCTGAGCCTGCAAATCCAGGAAATTTTGGTTTGCTTTCAGGTTTGGATACTGCTCAGAAACCACCATCAACCGTGAAAGAGCACCGCTCAAACCAGCTTGTGCCTCCTGAAACTTCTTCATGTTTTCTTCAGTCAGGTTTTTCGGATCGACTTGAATGGAGGTCGCTTTTGACCGTGCTTCGATGACAGCAGTAAGAGTTTTGCTTTCAAAATCGGCATATCCCTTAACTGTACTAACTAAATTAGGAATAAGATCGGCGCGGCGTTGGTATGATGTTTCAACATTTGACCATTGCGCATCAACCCCTTCACTCTTGGTAACCATACCGTTATAATTGCGGACAGCTGAAATGGCAAGCAATCCAACAATAACTACTAACACAATAATCCAAAGGTTGCGTTTATTTCTCATGATATTAATATTTTATTTAATTGAAGATCAAAATTCATTCCAAATTAGTTATTTTAGTACAATCTCCAAATAGTGGAACAATTAGTAGAAAACTTATGTCGCTATTTGATAAATGCCAACCTTATAGTCGGACCGTACCTGATTTTTGAGCTAAATTTGTAGTAATTAAGTATAATACTATTATGAAGAAAGCACCTTTTCTTCCCGGTAAGAGAATTGCAATGATCTCCTCTGTCATTTTAGCAGTTTTTATTTCGTTTGGGTCACTCAAGGCCGTTACGGTAATAACCTCACTTACCATTGGAACGCAATCAAATTCCGTGACCTACGGAGTAGCCGGAAGCGTAACCTTTCCGGTTTATTTCACCAAAAGCGGCACTGGACCCGGGTTAACAAGGTTAACCATTAACTGGGTGGCAGCTGGTGGAGGTCCTGCCGGAGCAATTGCTTCTTTTCCTGTGACACCTTACGAAATAGATCCGGAAACCGCCACGTCGCCGGTTACGGTTACCATTACCACCACTGCGAACACGCCACCCAGTACTTCAGGTTTTACGGTTTCATCAACAAGCTATGCCATTACCACCGAACCCGCCTATCTTGTTGTTGGACGCAAGGCATTAACTCTTGTTGGTGCTGCTGCATCTAATAAAGTTTATGATGGCAATAATTCTGCAACAATAACCGGAGCTTTATCGGGAATTATTGGCGCAGATATGGTTTACTTCAGTGGAACGGGGATTTTTGTTACCTGGAACGTCGGAAGCCTCATAGGGGTAACCTCAACCGGCACTTTAACAGGCGTCAGCGCAAGTAAATATACTTTAATTCAGCCAACCGGGCTTACCGCCAATATTACTCCAAAGTCTCTCAATATTAGTGGATTATCTGGAGGTTCAAAAGTTTATGATGGTACCCGTACGGCTACTGTAAACGGATCTCCTTCACCTTCCGGACTCATTGTAGGTGATGTGGTTAACATAACCGGAACGCCGGTGCTTTTGTTCAGTGATCCGCAGGTAGGGACCGGCAAGCCTATAACTGCCACCGGTTATACGTTAGGTGGCCCGGCAGCAGTTAATTATCAGGTTGTGCAGCCAACGGGATTAACCGGAAGTATCACACGAAAAACGCTCACGATAACTGGGTTGGCTGGTGTTAACAAGGTTTACGATGGTGGTATATCAGCATCGGCCACCGGAACACCGGTTTTATCAGGGATTGTGGCTGGTGAACCGGGAACTTTAATTCTGAGTGGATCGGCAGTTTTTACTTTTGCAAGTGCTTCAGTTGGAATGGGTAAGCCAATCACAGTTACAGGGTATATCATTACCGGTACTGCTTCCGGAAATTATACTTTAATCCAGCCAACAGGGCTAACTGCAAATATCACGGCGCGTGCGTTAACTGTTGCCAGCGCCTCAGCCAGCAATAAGGTTTATGATGCTACCAATGTAGCCACCGTAACGGGTTCACTTGCAGGTATTATCGGTACAGATGTGGTCACGTTGGTTGGAAGCGGAACATTTGCCAGTGTGAATATCGGGACGGGTATAGCAGTAACCTCAACCTCGACTCTGGGTGGTGCCAGTGCTGGAAACTATTCGTTAACGCAACCAACCGGGCTGACTGCCAATATCACGGCCAAGGGGCTCACGATTTCTTCGGCTGCGGCTGCCAGCAAACAATATGATGGTAATGCTTCAGCAGTTATTACAGGTACTTTAAACGGTGTTGCGGGTAACGATGTTATCACATTTACAGGTACCGGAAATTTCAATAATGCATCTATCGGAACCGGTAAACCAGTGACAGCAACTTGTACGCTGAGCGGCGCAAAAGCAGGAAACTATACATTAACACAGCCAACCGGGTTAACTGCCAACATTACTTCCAGGGCTTTAACCATTACCGGTTTGGCGGGAGCTAACAAGGTTTATGACGGAACAACCACGGCCACTACTTCGGGCACGGCAACTTTGTCCGGTGTGATATCAGGAGATGTGGTAAGTTTGCTTGGCCCAACAGGGGTGAATTTTGCCAGTTCGTCAGTGGGTGAGGCAAAACCAATTACTATTATTGGCTACACGCTGACCGGTGCCCAGGCGGGCAACTACACCGTATCGCAGCCCACCGGGCTTATTGCAAATATTACGGCAAAGCCATTGACCATATCTACACCTGTGGCCAATAGCAAGGTGTACGATGGGACAAATGCTGCAATTATAACAGGCACCTTGACTGGGGTTGTTGCCGGGGATGCGGTAACTTTTGTTGGAACCGGAACATTTGTTTCCACTGCTGTTGGAACTGATATAACGGTAACCTCAACCTGTACATTATCGGGTGCACAGGCAAGCAATTATACGCTTACGCAACCTACCGGACTAAAGGCTAATATTACCGGGAAACCTTTGACTATGACTGGTGCATCAGCTGCTAACAAAATATACGACCGCACCAATACCGCTACGGTAACCGGTACATTGAGCGGTGTTTTAGGAGCCGATATTGTTGTACTAACAGGATCTGGAACTTTTGCCACGGTTAATGTAGCGAATGGTATTGCGGTAACCTCCACAAGCACTATCAGTGGGGCAAATGCCGGAAATTACACCTTAACCCAGCCAACAGGACTAACGGCGAATATAACTCCAAGATCCATCACGATTACAGGACTAGCTGGAGTTGACAGGGTTTATAATGGGACAACCAGTGCAACCACTACCGGAACTGCTGTATTGAATGGGGTATTACCAGCCGATGTTCTTAATGTTGTTCTGGGTGGGACTCCCGGTGCAAATTTTGTTTCCTCATCGGTTGGAACAGGCAAGGCTATCACGGTTGCAGGTTACTCCATAAGTGGTTCAGCAGCTGGTAATTATTCATTGTTGCAACCCACTGGAGTTACGGCAAATATCACTGCCAAAACAATTACTGTTGCAAGTGCTGCAGTAGTTAGCCGGGTTTATACAGGTACAAATGGTGCAACCATTACTGGAATTCTGAGTGGGATAGTTGTTACTGATGATGTTGTTTTGGTTGGAACCGGTTATTTTACCAGTATTAATGTTGGCAATGGCATTTCGGTTGTCTCTACCAGCACGTTGGGCGGAACCACAGCTGGCAATTATACCTTAACTCAACCAACAGGATTGACTGGCAACATTACACCCAGACCATTAAGTATTACGGCTACTGGTCCGATGAAGATTTATGGGACATCATTATCGGCTGGTCCCAATTCTACCGATTTTACCACTTTTGGAACGGTTGGGAGTGAAACCGTTTTAAGTGTAACCTTGCGCCCAAATGCAGAAGGACTTTTGGCCTTAACATCAGCAGGATCAACCTATGTAGTTACCCCATCGCTGGCTATCGGAACCGTAAGCTTTTTAATCTCCAACTATGACATTACTTACGTTCCCTATACCGGTATTGTTAGTCCAAAGCCGATTACCATTACTGTTGATGCGGGTCAAAGAAAACTTTTTGGAACTTCTGATCCTGTGTTTACCTATTCTTGCTCACCTGCGTTGATTGGCAGTGATGCATTTACCGGCTCATTATCGCGTGTTGCAGGGGAAACCGTTGAAGGGAGTCCGTATGCAATAACCAGAGGAACACTTACTGCCGGAGCTAATTACACAGCATCCTTTGTGCAAAACTTTTTTACTATCACCCCCACTTCCGATGCATTAATGTCGGCTTTCAATTTTACTTTATTGCCCAATTATCCTGAGACCATTAACCAAACAACCGGCACCATTTCTTTATCAGTAAAGAATACGGCCAATTTGCCTGCCCTGGTTGCCAATTTCACCGTGTCACCCGGTGCAGTAGTTAAAGTGGGTGGAGTTGTTCAAACCAGCGGGGTTACACCCAATAATTTCAATGGAGCAGTAAACTATGTGGTCACCAGTGCCAATGGATTAACATCAAAGATATATACTGTTACGGTGAGCAAAAATGCCATCTTGACAGATAAGCAACTATTGTCCTTTTCTTTTGCGCAATTGCCTGATGCTGTTGGTGTGATAAACCAAAGTGATTATTCGGTAACAGTTCATGTACCATTAACCTATAATGTTACCAATCTGGTAGCCACATTTACATTATCGCCTTTAGCCACTGCTACTACAGGATCAGATGTTCAGCAAGTTAGCGGTGTTTCTTCAAACAACTTTACTGCCGGACTTACCACCGGGTTTGTTTATACCATCCATGCTGAAAATGGATCGACCCGTAACTATTATATTTACTTAGTGAGAGACCCGGCAAGATCGGAAAGGCAAATGCTCACCTATTCTCTTCAGGGGATAGCAGGTGCGATAGATGAATCGGCACACACCATTGGAGTTACTATTCCCAATGCTTTTAATATTACGAGTTTGGTGGCAGTTTTTACCACTTCACTTTGTTCAACAGTGAGGATAGGAACGCCGCCTGAAGCTGTTATTCAGTTGAGCGGAACTACCGTAAATAGTTTCGTTAACCCATTAACTTACACAATAGTAGCGGAGAATGGCGTAATTCAGGATTATGTTGTTTATGTAACACAGCTGGCACCGAGCAACGCAAAACAGATTACCGCATTCCAGTTTGACGGTTTGAGTGTTCCAGCAATCGGAGTGATTGATGAAGCAGGAAATATTATTTTGGATACCATTCCGTTTAATGCAAATATTCGGACACTGAAGGCTACTTTCACCAAGTCGCCTTTGGCCACCGTCACTGTTAATGGAATTAACCAGGAGAGCGGAATCACCGCCAATAATTTTTTAAATGATGTTATTTACAATGTAATTGCAGAGGATAACAGCCAAAGGATTTACACAGTTCGTGTCACTCAGCGACCAGCCGGCAGGGTAAACCAATTGCTGACCTTTAGCGTTAGTATTTCGGGAGAAAAGGTGAATGGTGTTATTTCCGAGGCCGACCGATCGGTTTTTGTGGAAGTTCCTTATGGAACAAACCTTACAAATCTGGTTGCAAGCTTCACTGTATCAAATTCTTCCATCGTAAAGATTGGTGAAACCACTCAAGTAAACGGCGTTACTGTCAATAATTTTACTCTTCCAAAGGTTTACCGGATTGTTGCTGAAGATGGGTCTACTGAACTCTATACAGTTGTAGTTCGTTCAGTACCTGTTTTCCTTACTTTCAGTTTTGATGATTTACCGACCCAGCCGGTTGGGGTTATCGATATGGCCGCTGGTACAGTGTTGGTTCACATACCGAATACCATTTCAAAGTCAGCAGTGAAGGCCTATTTTACGGTTAGCGATAACGCTGAAGTTTCTATTGAAGGAACTGTTCAGTCATCGGGGGTAACGGTGAACGATTTCAGAACCGATAAAACATATACCTTGAAGGGCCAGAATGGAAGCGTTCAGGATTTTCACATTTCAGTGATCAATGATCCGGTTAGGACCGATAAAAAGATACTTGCCTATTCATTCAATGAGCTGGATCCGCCTTGCAGCGGAGTTATCAATGACACTACCAAAATGGTAACTGTAAATGTGCCTTATGGAACTAATCTTTCCGAGCTTAAGGCAACATTTACATTATCGGAAATGGCATCGGCAAAGGTTGGATTGGTTGCTCAGGTAAGCGGTCAAACAGTAAATAATTTTAATTCGGATGTGGTTTATACGATTGCTGGTGAGAATGCATCCACACAAAATTATTCTGTCCGGGTTATTTCGGCTGCCAGTCCGGAGAAACGACTGTTGTCCTTTCAGTTACTCGGTTTTGCCAGTCCGGTTATCGGAGTAATAAATGAGGATCTCAAAACCGTTGTGCTCCATGTGCCGGCTTACTCCGGCATAACCAATCTGGTTGCTGCGTTTACACTATCGGCGAATGCCACTGCCAAGGTTAATAATGTATTGCAAACCAGTGGGGTTACAGTCAATGATTTTACTTCACAGGTTACTTATATTGTTTATGGACAGGATGGGTCGTATGTTAATTATCGGGTAACTGTCATTGTTGACTTGAATAATCAGAAACAATTTCTTGCTTTTTCATTTGATGATATCAGTCCCAAACCGATTGGAATTATTGACGAAAACAATTTGATTATCAGGGTAGGCATTCCGTTTACTGTTTCCCGAAGTTCTCTGAGAGCCTTTTTTACCGTATCCCCCGGAGCCAGTGTATTCATTAACGGGGCAATACAGCAATCCGGAATTTCGGTAAGAAATTTCAGTGCCGATACTGTCTTTTATCGCGTAGTTGCTGAAGATTTGACTACCAGGGACTACAAAGTGGTGGTACGGAATAATCCGATTGAGCGGGGCAAAGAAATTCTCACCTATAGGTTTAATTCGGTAACCCCTGCATCAGAAGGTATTATTGATGCAACGTTACGGACGATTGTTGTTCATGTGCCATTTGGAACTAATCTATCCAATTTAGTTGCAACATTTACCACATCGCCAAGAGCCAGGCTCAATGTGGGCGCTATTGAACAAATCAGCGGGGTTACTTTAAACAATTATGTGAATCCACTTACAATTGTTGTATCTGCTGAAGATGGTACTTCGCAGACCTATTGGGTAACGGTAACTGTGGATCCAAATACGGAAAAGAAAATCACCCTGTTCAAGTTTGCTTCTTTAGCACCAGTTGCTTTTGGTGTGGTGGATGAAACTGCCAAACGGGTTGATGTGGCTGTTCCCTATAATACGAATGTTACCAATCTGGTTGCAACCTTCACCACATCGGCTAATGCATGGATGCGGATTGGGGAAATCTATCAGAATAGTGGTATTACAGCAAATGATTTTACTAATCCTATTAATTATCAAGTGGTTGCTCAGGATGGAAGTACACAGGATTATTTAGTTGTTGTTACCGTTCTTCCAAACACAGAGAAGAAATTCCTGAGCTTTCAGATTGATAATCTGGTACCACCTTCTATTGGGGTAATCAATGAGGCGCTGCATACCATTCAATTAAAAGTGCCTTTCAGCAATAACAAAACGAGCCTGATTGTTTCCTTTACGGTTTCAGTGAATGCAATGGTTTTCCTCGACGGGGTTCAGCAAGTATCGCCTGGAGCGCCAGTAAGTTTCAGTTCAACAAGGATTTATACCGTTCGGGCAGGCGATGGATCGATGCAGAACTATTCTGTTTCTGTTTCCAATAACGCTCCTGAAACTGGAAACTCAATATTGAGTTATAAGTTTCTGCAGTTTACCCCCGAGGTTGTTTGTGCAATTGATCAGACCGCTAAAACCATAACCGGCACTTTGCCTTATGGAGCCACTCTTACCAGCCTGATTCCGACATTTGAAAAATCATATATGTCAGTGGTTACTGTAGGTCCCAGGATTCAGGAAAGTGGAGTTACCGCTAATGACTTTACAAATGGTTTAGTTTACAAATGCATTGCGGAGGATGGGAACTTCAGAAATTACACTGTTAGTGTTGCGGTCACTGCGCCATCTGCTTTAAAGGATATTTCCTATTTCGCATTTGAGGATATTGTTCCAGCTTGTGTGGGAGTTATTAATCAAATCAACAGAATTATCACGATAAATGTGCCGGCAGGAACTAATTTGAACTCTTTGCGGGCAACCTTTAACAGCTCAGATTTCTCGACTGTAACGATAGTAGGAAAGGGTTTGCAAACCAGCGGTGTTAGCTATAATGAATATGCTTTGCCGGTAATTTACCGTGTTTTAGCGCAAGATGGTACCACTCAGGATTACACAGTTATTGTTAATCTTAGCAGCGATACCACTGCTCCGGTTGTGTTTAATACTA
>CAIXKO010000244.1 GCA_903919925.1 uncultured Bacteroidota bacterium
AAATTCTTACCATCTGCCGATAGTAAAAATTCGACCTCAACAGGCAGAAATATCCAGGAGGCAAGAAACTGAAAGGTGCCGAGCGATGCTTCGCTGATTTCAGTGGTTTTACCCAGATCCACTATCACATCGAGGTTTTCAAATTCAAATCCCTGCCAGAATCCATCGTTCCAAAACTCTCCGCGCTGCCCGTCAACCAGGTTGTAAATTCCTGTTCCCACCCAACGTGCAGCATACCGGGTGCGATAGTCGGGGGCTGTGTAGAGTGCAGTTGAAAACGAGGCTTCAGCAGTGGTGACGGCTTTTTCATTGCCAGGATAGAACAAAGCTGCTTTAACATTCGTAGCCTTTGATACAGTAAAAGTACCGGTATACAAGGCTGAGGATTTTGAAGGAACGGATCCGTCCAAGGTGTATCGCACTTCAGATCCGTCGCTGAATGAGGGCTTAATGGTAACAGGCGCGCCACCGGAAAAGAAAAACCGGTTACCTTCAATCAAGAGCTGGCTAAGGGCAGCTTTTCCCGATGCTTCATTGGAAAACACCCCTTTGTTACCGCCATTATCCACCGCGCAAACCCGATAATAATAAGTGGTATTTGGCTCCACACTTTCGTCGGCATACATCTGCTGAATAAACTCGGATAACCGACGTTCCACCGTATTAAACCCATGTGGTGTGGTGTGTTTGACCCGCTGATCGGCGTTAATTTTCCCGATCAAATCGCTTTCGGCGGGAATAAATCCTTTCTTATTGCTTCGGTAGATCCGGTAAAGGCTGACATCGCTCTCAATATTGGAGTAAAAGAATAAACACAGGTAATTTTCACTGGAGATAGGGCTTACATGAACCACGTGCAGCTCCTCCACCTTATTGGGGGGCAGGTTTTTATCCGCAGTAGCCAGAGTTCTTGAATTAATAACTTCCGATGCCGGCCCCTGGATATTTGTTTTACTAACCGCACAAACGCGGTAATAATAATTGGTTTCCGGCTCCACATAATTATTGATCCAGCCGCCATAATTCAGTACTGGCTGATCTAAAAAGGCAGTTGTTGAAGAAGTGCCGGCCAGATGGCGCAAATCGCAGGAAAACTCAGAATTTTTGCCTTTAAAAATGCGGTAGTAAGCGATATTATCAACTCCCTCGCCCGGTTTTGTCCAGCTGATGCTGATCTGCCGGTCCGATACCGGATTTGCCACCGGATTGAGTGCCTTGCTGATAACCCTTGATTCAGGTGTTATCCGGATGGTTTTTATTCCATGCGGTGCAATGGTAAAAGTGATGCGGTTATTGCCGCTTACCTTAACCGGGATATCGCGGTTGGCCTCCACCAGGTTGGTTTCATTGGCCCGGCTGATTTTACTGATGAAATGAAGGTCTGCATTTACCTGAGTTTCCATTCCGGTGAGCTCAAAAAAGCGGCAAATAATACCGGAACCATTGGCTTCAGCCGGTTTTATGGTAGTGCAAACAACATTTCCCTTGTCGATTTCAACAAATGAATATTGTTTGGCAGGGAGGGTTCCTTTATTATTGGCGGGCACCACCATGGCTTCCAGCGGGGAGGAAGTTTCCCAGCCAAAACGTGCCGCTTCGCCTTGTTTCCAATCGCCCGTGTGGCTGCGCACGGACCACCTGAAACTCATCGGCCCCTGCTGGCTCATACGGATATTGGTAAAAAACATATTGTTGAGCAAGTACAAATAGACCCGGCTGTTTGATGACTTTTCCATTTTATGCTCATAATCATCGCCCCGGCTCCAGATAGCAGGGCGGGGTTTGCCATATTCCACCAAAGGCGCCTCAACAGTTGCCAGGGTAACTCCGAAATCTTTGTTTGATAGATCGGTAAAGTGTTGTATTCCATAATAATCAGTAGCCGATCCGTTAAACTGGTCCGCTATCGGTTCTACCACGGCACCAGGCAACTCATGCCTGATGGTAAAATCAGGTACCGAAAAGGGCAAACTATAAAACAGTGCTTCCTTGTTCCGGGCATTGCCTTGCCGGTAATCGTTCAGCGACCGGCCGGAAGGTGATTTATCGAGATTCAATACAAAATCGATCCTTTTGATATCGCGGTAAAGAATTACTTTTTGCACGACCGATTCACACCCAACTGCTTTAACGGTTGAAATCATCATACCCGCCAAACTACCCTGAATACAGGTAAGTTCAGCTTTCTCGGGTTTGTAGGATACCAGTCCGGGTGAATACCGGGTGGTTTCCAATCGTTGAAAAAGATATTCGTTAAATGTTGACGGGGCAGATTGATCAACCAGCTCGCGATTTAATTCCTTGTCCAGGATGCTTAAAATCCCGCCGGTTTTGGGGTCGAAAACGAGGCGGTAGTATCGGTTTTCAATCATTTTTTGACCGGCCAATGTTTTTGCAGTTTCCTGACCCGCATCAGCAGCCTGCCGGATTGAATAGGTTTTGTATCCGGTTTGCGGCACGTTCGAAGCCACAAAAAACACGGTCCCATCGGGCCAAATCTGGCTTTCTACTTTAAGTCCGGTAGTATTATCAAATAATTGCCATCCTCCGGTGCCGTCAGGTAAATGGAAAGTAACCACATCGTTCCGCTGATAATTCAACGGATTATAAACAATCAGGGTTTGTTCCTTACCCGTGGAAATCAGTTTTCGGAAGGCAGTAACTGCCTGGTCCCCGGCTTTTTCCATATATTCGCGGCTTTCGCTCACCAATGACCGGTGCATTTCCTGTTCCACCTCGTAGTAGTTGGCATTGGCTGCAGTGCTGTCTTTGAGCGAAGGTGGCACATAAATCGGTCCCTCAGCATATGCTCCATCGGTATGCTCATGGTACATCAGTAGCCGGTTAAAAGCCTGATAAATATCGCTCCAGGGATATTGTCCGCCGCCTGAAACCGTAACCAGGGTGGCCAGCTTTTCCACACCCGGAATCTGGTAGCCCAGGTTACGGGCGTCGCCCTCAAGCCTTGCATCTGAAAGATCCTCATCGGCCCAGGCATTTGGGGCATCCTTATCATAAATATTAAATTTTTGCAAATCCTTCTGCGATACCAGATCGTCGAAAAACATCGCAAAAGTGGCCGATACCAACTTTGGATTGCTGTATTTATCGTTCCAGGCTTTGATCTTTTCAACATTGGCCATCTCCGGTAATCCAAAATCATAACTATCCTCAGCCAAAATGCTGGTGTAAGCATAATCATTACGTGATTCGTACCGGTTGATTAAATCGCTGATCTCCCCGATATTATATGCCATCAGCCGATCAGGTGAATAGTAGGGCCATGTTTTAAAAAGGGTCATTTTGGGATCATTATCCTGCGCTTTCCAATAGTAGGCAGCATCTTGATAAGCCTGGTCAAAGGCAATCACCGTGGAATTGATTCCCATCATAAAATAGGGAATATCAGCCTCTTTGGTAAACAGAGGCAATGATCTGACAAATCCTACCACATCCGTGTTGAGCGCGGTTTTTGAAGGAGGAATTCCCATCCAGTCAACAATATACCGGTTAGGGGTATAAAAAGCCCGTGCCAAAACCTCATAACTCATGTGTTCGGTGGAAACCGAATTATGCAGACCACCCAGCTCAATGCGCCCTTCGCGGATTCGTCGGGTAAGCTCAGCAATCACACTGTCCGGCTGATATTGGAGAAAGCCCGTCATTGGTTCACTGGTTTCAACTGTCCAATGAAACTGACTTTCCTTTGGCCAGGAATCTGTTTTGCGGCAATTTTCAAGTGCCAGCTCAATACCCCATTCCCTTACATCGCGGCGCATCATATGATAATAGTCGGCGTATCCAAGATCGTGGTGTGATACCTGAACATCGAATAAGGTCCACGTTTTGGGAGGTTTCAGTGTTGCCAGGGTTTCTGCCACTGTTTTTCCGGAAATTTTCAACACAGCCTTTACCGGAGTTTCTGCTTTTAAAACAGGAATTCCGATCGTTATCGTTTCCTGTCCGGTGGATTCCGGTTTTATAGTTATCTGTTTATTCTCTGGTAGAAATATTTCCAATGTCCAGGAACCGGCCTCACAATTGCTGATATTGGCAATACAAATCTGACGATTGCCGGTGTTGCTACGTTCAACTATTGAAGTTGACCTGAACCGGAGGGATGCTTTGTTCTGAGATAGGACCGGCAAAGGGAAGGCCAATAACAATAGCAAAAATGGCCGGAACTTGAACCTGGATAATTTCATGGGAAAGAGGATAAAAAAACTATTTCTTTTTCTTTGGTCCGAACATGTCCTTCAGATCGTTCAATCCTTTTTTCAAATCATTCCCGATGCTGTCCGCAACCGGATCATTTGAATTGAAAGTGGCTTCCTGCATCTTGATATCCGACGGAATATTGAATTTGCTTTTATCGATGGAAATACCGGTTTCCACTTTTTTTGCTTCCATGATATGTTTCCCAAACATGTTGGTTTCTGTTTTAAGCGCGAGGTTTTGCCATACCCAAACCTTGCTCGACATACCTTCCCAGATATCGCACTTCTTGCCTAACAGCACTTCTTCCCCGGTTTTTTTGAACCCCATGTCTGTGTAAACCTGATCGGCTGTGTCATACCACTTTTCCATATCCTTAGGATCGATATGGGTGGTTAATTTTACGCCCGTTTTATTAATCACATCGATCGTGTAAATGATGGAATCCTTCTGGATAACGATCTGATTGGTTTTTGAAGTTGAGCCCAATGACTTGGTGGTCAGCTCGGA
>CAIXKO010000245.1 GCA_903919925.1 uncultured Bacteroidota bacterium
TGAATTCAGCGCCTGTTACCCGGTTAGTGATCGGGAACCGCATCGGTAACACCGGCTCAGTATTCCTGTTACATCTTAAAAGAAGTACGGACCGGGACAACAGTGTGATGGATCTGGTTGCCCGCTGGGATATCAATAACGATGGTATCTGGGAGCCTGCTTATGATGGACTATTTGAGATAAGCTTGACATTTCCGGCTCCGGGCAGATACCCGGTCACTGCCATGATAACCGATCCGAAAAACAAATTCAGCACGGCAACTGACACCGTATGGGTAACCGCAGGAAAACATGAAACAGGTATATTAGGGGACAGGCGGGGCGATTATTTGCCCACTTATTATGGGATCGTCAAGATTGGAAAACGATGGTGGATGCAATCGAACCTTAAGTATGCCCCAAATAGCAAAGATGCAAAGTGGGGCGCCGATTATTACAATAATAATTCCGGAATGGAATTCAGGTACGGAGCCCTCTATCCCCATGTGGCAATAAACGGATTGCCGGATGCTTGCCCTAAAGGATGGCACATCCCCAAACTTGTTGAATGGCAGCAGTTAATGACAGATCTTGGCAGCGATGCCGCCGTTGAATACCTGATGGAAGGCGGACGAAGCGAAATGCACGTTGTATTAGCCGGTCAGAAAGATTCGGACTCGAATACAGCAGGTGTTAAAGATAAATTCTCCGGTATCGGGCAAGTGGCTAATTTCTGGACATCATCTGTCAACCTTACCGGACAGGCATACGCCTGGTACATCGACCCTGTCCGTAAGCAAAACAAAGCCGTTTTGGTAGGAAAGAACTATTGGTATCCTATCCGCTGCATTATGGATGAATAACCTTTTCAACAATCTCAAACGACTCATTGGATGCAGAGGTCATGGCGTCAACCACCGCTTCAGGCATTCCAGCCGACATGACGGAAGTATCCAACAGGGCGATATAAGCTTTACCATCGTCCTTTTCGTACACCGAGATACGGCAAGGCATCATCACTGAAAAAATCCGCTCATCGTTCTTATCGAGCATCCTTCCGGAGAAATCCGGTTTGCAAATCTCCACAACCTGTACGGGCCTGACTTCTTTGCCGGATTTTGCCAGAGACTGCTGCAAATTATGCGTAGCAGGATTCTGCCAATCCTTGCGTTTGGCTTCTTCAATAATCTTGTCGACAGTAGTTTGCACATCAAATGGGCTCTCCTGTTCCACAATAAATTGATTTGAGTTCATTGATATTTGGTTTAATGATTAGTTTAGTTCCTTGGCAATAACTATGGCAGCAATGGTTCCATCAGCAACAGCCGTGGTAATCTGACGAAATTTCTTACTGATCACATCCCCAACGGCAAAAACGCCGGGAATGCTGGTCCGCATATCTTCATTGGTTTTTATATAACCCCACTGATCAAGTTCCAGTTTATCGCGAAACAAGCTGATATTGGGTTTCATGCCGATAAAAACAAATACTCCGTCAGCCGCAAGCTCTAACCGGGTACCGGTTTTCAGGTTCTCGGTCTCCACGATCATTTTTTCACCATCGCGCCGGAAGGACCTGGGTTCGGTTTCAAAGAGTGTGCTGATTTTTGGATTGGCAAACAGTTTTTCCTGTGCCTGCTTGTTGGCACTAAATTCAGCAAATTGATGGACCATCGTAATTTTGGCGGCAAACCTGCTGATAAAATCCGCCTCCTCAACGGCAGAGTTTCCGCCACCGATAACTATCACTTCCTTATCGCCATAGTATTTGGCATCACAAGTTGCGCAGTAGGAAATTCCCCTTCCTTTTAGTTCCTTCTCCCCGGGAATTCCCATGAGATTAGGCGAAGTGCCGGTAGCAATAATGATTTTTTTTGCCCTTACCGTCTCATACTCATCAATAACCACCTCTTTGTTTTCCAAGTCGACACGGGTAACATCAACTGCAACCTTATATATCGTTCCGCACAGTTTCGTTTGCTCCGACATATTATGAGACAAGAGATACCCTGGCTGCGGATCGATAAATCCCGGGTAATTTGATACCTCATGGGTAGTGGAAACATGTCCGCCGGGAAGTGCGATATCGATAAGCACGGTGTTCACTTTCGACTGGCAGAGGTACAATCCTGCAGTTAATCCGCCGGGGCCGGCGCCCAGTATCAGCACATCAAATTCAGTAACTGTTGTTTCTATCCCCTTCTTAATTTCTTTAACACGTTCAGGGGCCAGCATATTATCGAGATGATGAATAATATCGGATCTTTTGATACCACCAGTGAGCATACCGGGAAGTTGATCGCCATGATCAAAGAACAGGAGCGTTGGGGATGACCTTACTCCCAATTTTTCAGCAAGTGGCTTATTTTGCTGACGGAACATCTTAACAAATTTAATATCCTGTCCATATAAACCGGCCAAACCCTCAAACTTTGGTGCAAGGGCCTCGCATGGAGGGCACTCGGTTGAGTAAAAATCGAGAACTACTTTTCCGCCTGCCAATACTTCGTTTTCAAAATCTGCTGCTGTTATCTCTTTCATTTTAATTACTTATTAACTATTAAGATAGGCCCCAAAACCAATTTCGAGGAGCTCACGTACCGGCCGGCAGTCGGTTGAGCATATTTGGCCGGTCCTGTTTTTTGCCACTGATCCGCAGCCACCTCCGCAAGCGAGCTGCAGGTTGCAATCTTTACAACCTTCAATGGCTGTAACATCCCTGCTTTCCCATTCATCAACCCGATCACCCTGAACCGATACTTCCGGGTAAAAAGTTCCGAGCGATTCATTGGCCTTGCCAACAGTTGCCGTGCAAGGGAAAATCTGCCCCGTAAAATCAAAGGCCCATTCTGTTTTGCACGCCGGGCATCCATCAAAAAGTGGGTCAGGCAAACTTCCATTTTCAGACAGGAACTTTGATACCGAATAGGCTGGCTTATAAAATTCCAGAATATGCGGAAACTCTTTGGTGAGCTTGGAGATTGCCTCATAAAGTGCCACTCTGCTAAACAATTTATCAGGCGAGGCCTGGCAATGATGAAGCTCGTAATTTCGACCAAGTTGTGTTTTAAATAATGGATTTGCGGTCCAACCCTTTTCTATGGCAAATTTCGCCAGATCCGGCAATCCTCCGATATTCTCACGATCTGCTACCATTCTAAGGTTTACAGGCAGATTGTTGGCCAAACAAGCATCAATTCCTTTCACGATTTTGCTAAAAGTGGGTCCGCCGCCTTTCAAAAATCGCCGCTTATCATGCACCTCACCAATGCCATCAAGTGTAATCTGAATTTCCCTAATCCTGGCCTTTGTCAGAATTTCAAGGTACTCTTCAATAGAAAAACCATTGGTTACAAAACATACATCCAGATTAAACGTATTTGCCTGATACAAAAGATAGGCTATCAGTTCTTTCTGATGGATCGAATTCAATAGCGGCTCACCACCAAAAACTGTAATATACTTTTTACGTCCGGCAAATTCTTTAATAATGTACTGAAAGAAAGCATCAATCACCTCTTTGGTCAGAACTTGTCCCGGGTTGGCATATTCATCCTGGTAACAATAGGTGCAGGCAAAATTACAGCTGTAGTTAGGCACAAAGAAAACCTGAATCTCATCTTTATCACGTGAATCGATAAAATCCAGATATTTTGACCGATACAGTGAATTTTCCTCCTGCTCAGAAATCAAATAACCATTATCAATAAGGCTCTTTTCAAATTCAGGGTCAACACTTGTTCCCTCTTTCAAATCATTCAAGAGCTTCCATTCATGTGGGGTTAAGATATCAGCATTGCCGGTAAGGATGTTCAGAATAAAGAAATTCTCTGAACCGGAGATTTTCGAAAAAATATTATGTTTTGAGAAACCCACTATATCAATGAATTACAAAATTAATCATGGCAACCGGCCACAATCTTCGATGTTTTTGCACAACATTGCGCCGTTTTTTTAACGGTGGCTTTTTCGTTCTTCTTTTTAATCAGGCTTTTCATAGTATAAAATCTGTTAATATGTTATCTGTTTGACAATTGCAGTAACTTTTCCACATTACAGGAGTGATCCTTCGGATAGGATTTCCGTACGAACTCCGCGAATCGTAAAACTTGCCACCTGGGCCTTACCCTTTTGGTACGGCATTGATTCCTCGATTACCTCAACCATTTCGAAACCAGCACAATCCAGGGTGTGCATGTATTCCTGACGCGTTACCGCGCCCGCCCAGCACTCTGCAATTGCAACAGGATCATTACGATATTCATCGGGAATGGCAGTAGTGGCATAAATATCACTCACAACAAATCTACCCCCGACTTTTAGTATGCGGTAAATCTCGTTCCAAACCAATTGTTTGTCAGCAGCATGATTCAGGGTACAATTTGAGATGACCAAATCAGCTGTTTGATCTGATAAATCGAGCTTTTCCAGCTCACTCCTGATAAATGAAACATTGGCCACACCCAGTTTATCGGCATTCTTCCTGGCTTTCTCCAGCATTCCATCTGAAATATCGATTCCAAAAACAAAACCGGCCTCCCCTACCCGTTCAGCCATCCTTAAAACATCAGTCCCCCTGCCGCTGCCCAAATCCACGCACACTTCACCCGGCTTAGCCAAAGCAAAGTTAATAGCACCACCGCATGATAAACAGCAGTCTGACTCTGCAAGCTGACTATACCGGTTATTGATTTCCGTGATCTCCATAATTCTATAAAGCTATCAAAAATTAGCAAGTTTTACATGGCCGGTTAACAAAAGCCAAACCAAACAAACTACCAAAGATTATACTCAGATAAGGACTGCTGGTAATGGCACAAGTGCCAGTTGAGCATCCTTCAAAGTGGTAATAGAGGTAGCCAAGTATCCCTCCGATGATCATTGCCCTGGCCGGTGTCCAAAAATAATCCGACACGATCAGTGCTTTAAATGTTTTAGGCCTCGGTTCCACTTCACATGATTTTTCCATCTTTTGAATTATTTGTTCTGCAAAGATAAAAATTGTTTCTAATAAATCGCTTTGATATCACCTAAATCTTTTTGCTATCACTATTTTACTAATTTTGCACTATAGTTAACAAACGGATTATGAACAAAATCTTTCGGGAAGGACTGACTGAACAGGAGTTGGACTTGTTGTTTACCAGCGACGAAGCTTGTTTGGAATTTCTTGCCAGCCTTAAATGGTCAGAAGGTTTTGTTTGCCGGAAGTGCGGCAATACCAACTCATGCCCCGGCAAAACACCGCATTCCCGCAGATGTACAAAATGCAAA
>CAIXKO010000246.1 GCA_903919925.1 uncultured Bacteroidota bacterium
AACCATCCACCACGCAGGTTTTGAGTTGTACCGCGGTTTAACGGCGGGCATGCGCAAAGCTAACTGGGGTTTTCGATGAGGACTTACGCGGATGTCATCGTATCGCTCGAGGTAGGTGCACTCGGGCAGAACCACATCAGCATAGCCAGTGATTTCCATCGGCATGGTATCGATAACCACCAGCAGATCAAGAGCTTTGATAGCTTCGATAGTGTTTGCCTGATTGGGCATGGTTTCAATCAGATTGGTTCCGTTTACAATCCAGGCTTTGTATTTGGCATCCTGGCCGTTGGCTGGTATGCTTAAATCAACAATGGCGTTGGCAACGGGTTGATCAGCAAGCGGATATTTATCACCCAGAATATCTCGCCATCCCTTTTTAACCTCCGGGTAATGTGGATGTGGGAATTCAGGAACCGTAAGGCTTTCAGGACGATAAAAACCTCCCCGTCTGCCCCATGAGCCCAAAATGGCGTTTAATATGGCAATCGCCCGGAGCCGTTGAACATCATCGCCATACCAGGTAACATGCCTGCCCGGATGAATAATCACAGCCGGGGCAGCATTTGCCATTTCACGGGCCGTTTCGCGGATAACCTGCGGTACAATGGTGGTGATTCCATAGGCCCACTCCGGAGTAAACGGTTTAACATGATCCTTCAGTTTATCAAATCCGGAGGTATACTTTTCAACATATTCTTTATCGTAAAGACCCTCGCCGATAATGACATTTATCCATGCCAGCAGTAAAGCAAGGTCGGTGGATGGTTTTATCGGCAGCCAGAATTTTGATTTACTTGCTGCAGTAGAAAAGCGGGGATCTACCGTAATGATTGTAGCACCTTTATCAATGGCATCGGACATTTCCTGCACCTGGCCATTATGCATGTTTTCGCCTATATGAGAGCCAATGAGCACCATACAGCGTGTATCCCGAATATCAGTGCGCTCGGGCGATTCCACCACCTCGCCAAAAGTTGCCAGGAACGCAGCTTCACGGGGGCCTTTGCACTGGGCATACGAAGGTGCTGCGCTGCTATTTGATCCCATTGCTTTTAGCAAACCTCCAAAATATTTACCACCGGAACCATGTGAAAACAAGGCAACCGATTCAGGGCCACTTTCAGAAAGGATCGTTTTAAGTTTACCTGCGATAAAATCCAGCGCTTCATCCCAACTAGCCTCCCGATAGGTTTGTTTGTCGCCCGTGGTAGTCCTGATCAGGGGTGTTTTCAACCGGTTCTCATCCGTATACATCCCCACCCCGCCAGTGCCCCGGGGGCAAAAACGTCCATTGGAATGAAGGTCCTCATCGTTTCCGATAATTTTCCAAAGTTCACCATTTTGGTTTTTATACACCCAACCTGCACACTTCCAAAAGCAAATCTCACAATAAGTAGGCGTTCTAAGCATGCTCTCGTACACCAGGTGCTCCGGGTCCATTAGACCACCGGCCCAAATTCCGGACGACGGTATCCCCACCGCCATGCCACCGGCTCCAAGTGCAGAAATCCTGATAAAATCCCGTCTCGTAATCATATATTTGAATATATAGATATTTAGCTAAATCGATTTGTAAAAATAAACAAAATTCTGAACACTGATAATAAATTAACAGACAAATTTCAGAATATTATCGAGTATTTTTAGCGCGATAAAAAAACGAATGGAAGAGCTTAAAAAAGGACGATTGCCCGGGTGGTTAAAATTAAAATCGCGGTTGGATCAGGATGAGACGCATCAAAACATACGTCGTTTATTAAAAGAGAGAAATCTCAATACTATTTGTATAGCAGGTAATTGTCCAAATATTGGTGAGTGTTGGAGTGCAGGTACGGCTACTTTTATGATTCTGGGCGACATTTGCACCCGTGCATGCAAATTTTGCGGTGTGGCAACCGGCAAGCCTCTCCCACCCGATTATGGAGAGCCCATCCGGGTTGCAGAGTCGATCCGGCAAATGGGTATAAAACATGCAGTTATCACATCGGTTGACCGTGACGATCTGGCTGACCGGGGGGCCGGATTCTGGGCAACTACCATCAAAACCATCCGGGAGATTAACCCAACAGTAACGATGGAAACACTCATTCCGGACTTTGATGGCAACGCGGAATGGATTAATCAGGTGATTGATTCGGCACCGGATGTGATCTCCCACAATATGGAAACTGTCAGGAGGTTAACCCCCCATATCCGGACCAAGGCCCGGTATGAAACCAGCTTGTCGGTTATCCGGCAAATATCTGATTCGGGAATTGTGTCAAAATCAGGAATTATGCTGGGTTTGGGCGAAACCCGTGAAGAAATTCTGGAAACCATGGATGACCTGGTTCAGGCAGGTTGTCAGGTATTTACGATAGGACAATACCTGCAACCCACTCGTGATCACCTTGCGGTGAGTGAATGGGTGACACCAGGGGAGTATCAGGATTACGAGAAGATTGGTTTGAACAAGGGATTTCGTTTTGTTGAGAGTCAACCTTTAGTAAGATCGTCATACCACGCTGAGAAACATATTTCCTCAAAAGATGCAGCCAAAGATAGTTTTTGAAGATTTGGGTTGTATGGATTTCCGGAAGTCATGGGACTACCAGATTGCGCTTTTCGATGAGCGGATCAAGCAAAAGATTTTGAACAGGGCACTACCATCCGGTCAGCAGGTTTTCCCCGATAATCGTTTGCTGTTTGTTGAACATCCATCGGTATACACGCTTGGAAAGTCGGGCGATCAAAACAATCTTCTCATTGATGAGAATTTTCTAAAAAAACTCAATGCCGTTTTTTATCAGATTGATCGCGGAGGAGACATTACCTATCATGGTCCCGGGCAAATTGTTGGATATCCGATTTTTGATCTCGAGCAATTTGGAATGCATATCAAGCAATATATATATTATCTGGAGCAGTCCATAATAAACACTTTAGGGGAATTTAAGATCATAGCATCAAGATTGCCAGGTGCAACGGGGGTATGGATAGATCCGGATACACCGCGTGCCAGAAAAATTTGTGCTATTGGAGTTAAAGCCGGCCGGCATATTACCATGCACGGTTTTGCACTGAACGTCAACACTGATCTTACCTATTTTAATTATATCAATCCATGCGGATTTCAGGATAAAGGAGTTACTTCACTGGCAAAAGAGCTCAATGAGCATGTTGATGAGGGGGCAGTAAAGGTTGTTTTACAGAAGAACATTAACATTGAGTTTTTAAATTACAAAGCCAAAATGTACTTTTAAAGCTGAATCTAAACCAGTCAATCGATGGACAAACAAAACCGCAGGGATTTCATCAGGACAAGTGCCGTTGCCGGTGGTATTGCTTTATCATCTCCGATATGGTTTCCGGAAGTATCGGGATTCAATCCCGGGCAGACGGTATCGCCAGGCATTCAAAAAAACGGGTGGATCAAGGTTGGATGCCCCGCGCACAATTGTGGAGGCAGGTGCCTGCTGAAAGTACTGGTGAAAGACGGTACAATTACACGTATTGAAACAGATGACCGGCCCGGTGATACCATTGCCGATCCGCAATTGCGAGCCTGTATACGCGGCAGGTCCTATCGCCGGCGCCAATACCATCCCGATCGGTTAAAGTATCCCCTGATTAGAACGGGTAAACGTGGGGAAGGAAAATTTCGACAGGTTTCCTGGTCCGAGGCGTTGGATACCATGTCGGCTCAAATGGTCCGGATTCGAAACAAATATGGCAGTCAGTCTTTATTTGTCCCTTATGGCACAGGTAGTTATAGCCATTTGAACGGTCGTTGGCCAGCTGTTAGACTGATGAACCTTATTGGAGGAGCATTGGACTATTATAATTCTTACTCCTGGGCATGCATTTCCAAGGCTACGCCAACGGTTTACGGCACTGGTATCACAGGAAACCAGCGTCAGGATTGGCTGAGTTCAAAATATATTCTGATGTGGGGCTGGAATCCAGCAGAAATGCGTGATGGCACCAATTCAGATTTCTTCATTAAAAAAGCGAGAGAGAATGGTGCCCGCGTTGTTTGCATCGATCCCCGGATGACTTTTTCTGCTGTTTCGCTGGCAGATGAGTGGATTTCCATCCGTCCGGGCACTGATGTTGCGATGATGAGTGCCATGGCTTACGTTATGGTGAAGGAGAATCTGCATGATGCTTCCTTTATCAGAACGCATTGTATTGGTTTTGATTCCACTCAGATGCCGGCAGGGTTGGAAAAGGAAGAATCGTATACCGATTATTTGCTTGGGGTGCGCGATGGACAGCCAAAAAGCCCGCAATGGGCCGCACCAATAACAGGAGTACCATCGGAAACTATTGCCAGGATTGCACGTGAATATGCTAATACCAAGCCTGCTATGTTATATCAGGGGTATGGAATGCAGCGCAGGGCATATGGAGAACAACCGGTGAGAGGAGGCTGTGTTCTTGCCGCCATTACCGGTAATGTTGGGATTCATGGGGGATGGGCGTCTGGTATTGCCTTGCAGCCGGGAGGTGGACCTTTTTGGAGCATTTTTCCAACGGGAACCAATCCGGTAAAGGCAAAGATTCCTACGTTCCTGTGGACCGAAGCCGTTACGCGTGGCACCAGTTTAACTGCCAAAGAGGGACTCACCGGTGTTGAAAAGCTGGATACCAATTTAAAATTTATATGGTCTGTGGCTTCCAATATTCTGATGAATCAACATGGAAATGCGAATCGTTCAGGCAGGATTTTGGAAAACGAAAGCCTGTTGGAATATATCGTTGTTCAGGACCAGTTTATGACTGCATCAGCCCGATATGCTGATCTTGTGCTACCCGTGTGCACCCATTTTGAAACATGGGGGCTGGAGGATGGTTGGAAATACGGGGAAGAGGTTATTTTGATGCCACAGGTGGTTGAGCCGGCTTACGAAACCAAATCAGATTACCGGATTTGTGCTGAACTTGCATCCAGGCTCGGTGTTTATTCCGAGTTTACGGAAGGACTCGATGAGAAAGGTTGGACCAGACGGTTATGGGATATTTACCGGGAAAAGCGTTTTCCAAATTTGCCGCCGTTTGATCAGTTTGTTGAATCCAATCAGGGCGTTTACAGTGTTCCTGTTAATAATCCTCAGATTTCGATGGAGGAATTCAGGAAGGATCCGGAAACTCATCCACTTCAAACTCCGAGCGGTAAGATTGAGATATTCTCAGAAACGCTGTTTAATATGGGTCGCAGCGACGAAATTCCAGCGATACCAAAATATATTCAGGAGTGGGAATCGCCTTTTGGTCCGGAAGCTGCCACCTACCCTCTTCAGGCTATCGGCCCTCACTACATGGCACGGGTACACTCTACTCACGATAATGTTGACTGGTTAAAGGAAGCCTTTCCTCAGCGTGTTTTCATTAACCCGGTTGATGCAAAAGTCCGCAATTTATCAGACGGCGATCGTGTTTTGGTTTTCAACGACCGTGGGAAAATCAGCTTGCCATGCCGAATTACTCCAAGAATTATGCCTGGCGTGATATCGGTTCCGCAGGGGGCATGGACCATCCCCGGGCCAGATGGTACAGATACCAATGGAAATATAAATATCTTATCGTCTGAGAGATGGACGCCGTTAGCCTTTGGCAACGCACAGCATACTATCATGGTTGACATAAAAAAGATTAAGCCATGAGCACATTCGGATTTTACTTCGATTCATCGGTTTGTTCGGGATGCAAAACCTGCCAGGTTGCTTGTAAAGATAAGAATGACCTTTTGCCCGGGATCAGATTCCGGCGGGTGTATGAAGTTGCCGGAGCCAAATGGGTAAAAACCGATGAAGGAGCGTGGGAACATGATATTGTGGCTTACAATTTATCTCTCGCTTGCAGCCATTGTGAAAATCCCGCATGCGTAAAAGCCTGTCCTACAACGGCTATGCATATTGAACTAGATGGAATGGTGTTGATTAATCCCGATAAATGCATTGGATGCCGCTATTGTGAATGGGCCTGTCCATACGGCTCACCGCAGTACAATAAACAGTCAGGTATTATGCAGAAATGCGATTTATGCCGCGATTACATTCTGGAAGGAAAGCAGCCCGTGTGCGTTTCTTCGTGCCCGATGAGGGCTCTGGTTTTTGGCCCGCTCAGCCAGCTTATTGAAAAATTTGGAGACAACCGTGTTGTTTTTCCTCTACCCGATCCCATACACACCAAGCCATCGCTACTGATTAAATCTCATCCCTCTTCTTTGAGAGCCAGTGAGGTTGGCGCATCGATAATAAACCGCGAGGAGATAAAAAATGAGCAATAATAATTGGCCATTAATGGTATTTACCTTAGCGGTACAATTCTCTGTAGGAGTAATTGTATTATATGATCTATTTCTTGTTTTTCCGGTATTCCGCAAAAAAGAAAAGCTCCCGATCCGCTTCAGCATGGTTTTATTGGTTGCTTTGATCGCTGCGTTTTGCGGGGCCTTGTTCTCATTTTTGCATTTGGGCAATCCGTCCAAGGCATTAAATACGCTGGCTAACCTCGATCGTTCCTGGTTAAGCCGGGAAGTTCTTTTTGTTCTTATTTATTCGGGCCTGCTTTTTTTGGTTACTATTTTGCAATTCCGATTTCCTTCTGCCATCCGATCGTATAAATGGCTGCTTGATTTAACTGCAATAACCGGATTGATCCTGGTATATGTAATGAGTAGGATTTATCAACTGCCATCCATGCCAGCATGGAACTCCATCTTTACTCCGATCGGATTTTATCTGGCAGTCTTTTTATCTGGCAGCAGCTTACTACTTCTATTTCAGCTTAATAGTGGCTCCTGGGCATGCCAGAAGGGGTTAACTGCCATGATCATAGCCATTCCGATCATTCAACTTGGGTTATTACCTGTTCACATGTCGTGGTTGGGTGAAGCCGGTGAATCGGCCCGACTGAGCCAGAATTTACTACTTAACCAATATCTGCCAGCATTTTTCTTTCGTCTCGGTTTTCAAATTCTGACGGCTGCATTTGGCTTTTGGGCCTTTTTCTCGATTAGTTCTGATACTCTTAAAAAGCGCAACCTGTTTATTCCGGCCCTATTAGCTTTTATAACCATGGCGCTGACACTCATATTTGACCGTTTTTTGTTTTATCAACAAATGGTACCGATTGGAAACCTTTAAACTGATTATATAGTAATAATAATAAATTGTAATTCACCAATGAAAATTCCTTTACTCGATTTGGTTGTTATTCTGGTGTACCTGATCGGCATTTTGGTTATCGGACTTTGGGTTGTCCGGAAGCAAAAAATGACGACTAGTTCCTATTTTCTGGCAAACCGTTCACTCAACTGGGCAGTGATAGGTGCGGCTTTGTTTGCTGCAAACATTTCAACCATTCACTTGGTTGGGCTTGCATCTGCTGGTTATCGTGATGGAATGGTTCAGGGAAATTTTGAGTGGATGGCCGCATTTCTGCTGATTTTGCTAGGGCTGGTTTTTGCGCCATTTTATTTTCGAAACAAGATATCTACTCTTCCGGAGTTTCTGGAAAGAAGATACAGCGGGGCCTCCAGATCTTTTCTAGCCGTTCTTGCCATTTTCGGAGCCCTCTTCATGCATATTGGAATCAGCTTGTATGCCGGCGCAGTTGTCTTTGAAACCTTTTTCGGAATCAACAAATGGTACTCTATTATTATTATATCCATCATAACCGCTATTTATACCATCATAGGCGGGTTAAAGTCTGTAGTAGTTACTGAAACCATCCAAACGGTTGTCCTTTTGTTGGGTGCTTCCATAATGGCAATACTTGCTGTTACCGCATTACCCGGACATGGCATTCATACTTTTGCCGAGTTGAAAGCCGCTCTCCGGCCCGATCAGTTGGTTTTGCTCCGCAGTGCAGAGAGCAGCCCTAACCTGCCCTGGTATTCAATTATACTGGGTTATCCGGTAATTGGTGTTTGGTACTGGTGTGCTGATCAAACTATTGTTCAACGGGTATTAGGTGCCCGAACAGAATATGATGCTAAAACAGGACCTATTTTCGCTGGTTTTATCAAGATTCTGCCTGTTTTTATCATGGTTATTCCGGGTATTCTAGCTTATGCATTATTTAAGGATATTATTGGTGACAATGCCAATGAAGCTCTTCCTGTTCTGATAACCCAACTGCTTCCGGTGGGTCTTAAAGGTCTGATGAGTGCAGCCTTACTCGCAGCGTTGATGAGCACCGTTGCCGCTGCGCTGAATTCTTCGGCAACCCTGGTTTCTGTTGACATCGTTAAACGTGCCCGCCCTGCCACTACCGACGCACAACAAGTGAGAATCGGAAAATATACTGCCGTTGTAGTTATGCTTTTAGCCATTGCCTGGTCTCCAATGATTGAGAGATTCCGGAGCATTTTTGATGCAATAAATACCATTCTGTCGGTTCTGGCCCCTCCAATTGCGGTTGTTTTCCTTTTTGGAGTATTCTGGAAACGGGGCACCAAGGAAGCATCACTGGTTACGATAATCACCGGTTTTGTTGTTGGAGTTTTGGTATTCCTGATAGATTTCCCAGCCTTTGGCAACGTAAAAATTATTACCGAAACCCTTGGCATCCCTTACATGATGCAGGGCTGGTGGCTATTTGTTTTCCTTAGTTTCCTCTTTGTAGTGATCAGTTATCTGACACCAGAGCCTGATTACGAGAAAATCAAGGATTATACGATGGATAAACCATTGAACTTTCTATTGAAAGAAAAGGTTACCGGGATCACTGATCCGAGGATCCTTTCGCTTATTTTGGTGGTAATTATGGTGATTTTGTACGCAGTGTTTAGCTGAGAGGATGTGACGAGTGACTGAAGGAGTGACGAGTGACTGAAGAAGTGACGAGTGACAAGTGACTAGTGCCCTGTCACTTGTCACTTGTCTCTTGTCACTAGTCACTTGTCACTCGTCACTCGTCACTTTGAAAAACAACAACACCTCCCTACGGAACCAACCGGGTGCTCAAAATTGCCTCAACATCATCAATTGTCACATCGCCTGCACCACCAAGCACCGTTGCGCCGTGACTGCTGAGCTGAGCAACAACCTTACCGATCGCCTCTGAGCCAATACCATACTCCGACAATTTGGTTTTAACACCAAGGCAGCGAAAAAACTGCTCTGTATATTTGATGGTTTCGGCAATGGCGGCTTTATGATCAAAGCTGGTAATTCCCCAGATACGCTCACCAAACTGCAGCAATTTGTCCTTGCGCTTTTCACTAAGATGTGTCATTACCCCAGGCAAAACTATTGCCAGGGATACTGCATGATCAAATCCATACAGAGCGGTTAATTCATGCCCAATAGTGTGAGTACTCCAATCGGAGGTAACACCCATCGAAATAGAAGTATTCAAAGCGTTAGTTGCAGCCCACATAAAGTTAGCGCGTGTATCATAATCGGGTTCAGGATCGGAAAAAACTTTTGAACCGGTATGTGTCAAAATTAAAAGCAAACTCTCGGCAAAACGATCCTGGACCTCTGCTTTTGATGGATAGGTAAGATATTGTTCGAGCACATGTATAAAAGCATCGATCACGCCGTTGGCAATTTGATTTTTTGGAAGTGTGCAGGTAGTATCGGGGTCCAGCACTGAAAACTTCGGCATCACGAGGGAAGAACCGAAGGCAAGTTTATGGTTTACTGAAACCCTGGATATCACGGAATTACCATTCATCTCAGTACCTGTTGCCGGCAGGGTAAGTACTGTTCCAATGGGTAAAGCCGCTTTGACTTCAGCATGTTTGCTCAACAAATCCCAAGGGTCATCGCCCTCGTAACAAGCTGCTGCGGCCAAAAATTTGGCGCCGTCGATTACTGAACCACCTCCGACTGCCAGAATAAAACCAATCTTCTTTTCTTTTATAAGATCGAGTGCGGGCATCAGTTGTTCATAAACCGGGTTTGGCATTACTCCGGGATATTCATAATACTCAGTGGATTGAAGTGCTGCAACAACCTGATCATAAACACCGTTCTTTTTGATGCTTCCGCCTCCGTAAACAAACAGAACGGGTACGCCTTCAGGTAAATGTTTACTGATTTTTGCGATGGTACCTTTTCCAAACAGGATCCGGACCGGGTTATAGAATTCAAAATTTTTCATTAGTATTTAGATTTACTGCAAAAATATGATTTTAAATGATGGCACACTAAATTGTGTAATAGGTTGGGCCGAATCGTCCGGTTTTAGCTAACGTTTCGTATTTTTAAGGCAAAATCAACTCCAAAGAAATGATTAAAAAGTCTTCATTTATTATGTGTCTGGCATTTATGATTTTAACCCTAAACCTTGCCGGACAGGAAAACTGGGCCTATCCTTTTAACGGGAAAAACCTGAAAGGATGGAAACAATTGAATGGCACGGCAAAGTATGAAGTAAAGGATGGTACCATCACCGGATCAACCGTTCTGTCATCGCCAAACAGCTTTTTGTGCACGACTGCCAATTATTCGGATTTCATTCTTGAGTTTGAGGTTTTGGTTGACCCACAGCTGAATTCAGGTGTTCAAATCAGGAGCCACAGCTACAAGGAATATCAGAATGGCCGGGTGCACGGGTATCAGGTTGAGATTGATCCGTCGGACCGGGGCTGGAGCGCCGGAATTTATGACGAGGCCCGGCGGGCATGGCTTTATCCATTAGGGAATAACCCAGCCGCCCAAAAATCATTTAAGCAAAATCAATGGAACCAATTTCATGTGGAAGCCATCGGGCATACCCTCCGCACCTGGATTAATGGGGTACCCGCATCCAATCTCACCGACGATATGGATTCAGCCGGGTTTATCGGATTGCAGGTTCATGGTGTAGGCAATGATGCAAAAAAAGCCGGGATAAAAGTGCAGTGGAAAAATATCCGGATCATGACAACCAATCTGGATAAAAATGTGTGGAAAATGCCGGAATCGGTAAAAGAAATATCTTCCATTCCAAACACGCTTACCAGCCAGGAATTACGGGATGGATGGAGACTTTTATGGGATGGAAAAACATCTGTAGGATGGCGTGGTGCCGGCAAGGAAAGTTTTCCTATGCAAGGATGGGAAATTAAGGACAATACCCTTACCGTTCTCGAAGGTACCGGAGCTGAAAGCCGAAATGGCGGAGATATCGTTACCGTAAAAAAATATGGGAATTTTGAACTTTCCGTCGACTTTAAACTCACCAAGGGTGCTAATAGCGGTATTAAATATTATGTGGTTGAGGGATTAAATAACGGTGTTGGGTCAGCAATCGGTTTGGAATACCAGTTGCTCGATGATGCCACACATGCCGACGCTACTCAGGGAGTGGGCGGTAACCGCACGACTGCATCGCTTTACGACCTCATTCCGCCATCATCCGAAAAAGTTGCTAATCCGATAGGCGAATGGAACAATGCCACTATAACTTCAAAAAATAATCATATCGAACATTGGCTAAATGGCAAAAAAGTAGTGGACTATGACAGGGGAACACAGATTTACCGGGCACTGGTTCAAAAAAGCAAATATGCTGCCTATCCAAATTTTGGAGAAGTGGCTGAAGGCCCCATTCTTTTACAGGATCATGGTAATCGGGTAAGTTTCCGGAACATTAAAATCAAAGAAATTAAATAAATTAAACTAAACCATAACCAAATGAAGCTTATAAAATCATTTTCTATTTTCATTATTGCTATGATTTTTAGCGTATTATCCTGTAAAAAGGAAGCTGATCCAGTCATTGCAATCATACCTCAGCCATTAAATATGGTACAAACCACGGGGATATTTCAATTAACCCCGAAAGTAAAAATCATGGTTTCCGACGAGGCAGTTTTGGCCGATCAGGCAGCTTTTCTGCAAAACCGAGTTAAAAAAGCCACTGGTTTTGACCTGCAAATAGTTAAGGAAGCATCGGGTAAAGTAATCAGCCTCAGGGTTGAAGCCGGTTTATCCGGAACACTTGGCGACGAAGGATATTCACTTTCGGTGGTTAAAAAAGATATTCAAATTCTGGCGGCTTCACCCGCAGGAATTTTTTATGGAATTCAAACCCTATTACAATTGTTACCTCCTGAAATATATACAGAAAAGGTAACACCAGGGATTAAATGGAACATTCCGCTGGTGAAAATCACCGATAAACCCAGGTTTGCATGGCGCGGCTTTATGCTTGATGTATCGCGGCATTTTTTCCCAGCCTCTTATATATATGATGTTTTGGATTACATGGCTGTGCATAAACTCAACCGTTTTCAGATGCATTTAACTGACGATCAGGGTTGGAGATTAGAGATCAAGAAATATCCAACACTAACTGATGTAGGTGCCTGGCGTGTTAATCGTGAGGATCAGCACTGGAACTCACGCGAAATTCAAAAGCCAGGTGAAAAGGCTACTTATGGTGGGTTTTACACACAGGATGATATCCGAAAATTTGTTGCCTATGCCGCTCAACGAAATATTGAAATTATTCCGGAAATTGAAATGCCGGCACATGCCACCGCCGCTCTTGCCGCATACCCGGAGTATACTTGCACAGGAAGTCCGCTAACTGTTTTGCCAGGTGGGATATGGCCATGTAACAATATCTTTTGCGCTGGAAAAGAGGGGACTTTTACATTTTTACAAGATATTTTAACGGAAGTTGTTGCACTTTTCCCTTCAAAATATATCCACATTGGTGGTGACGAGGCCGATAAATCGCAATGGACAAAATGCCCGGCTTGTGAAAAAAGACTTAAAGTTGAGGGACTTAAGAATGAAAAAGAGTTACAAAGCTATTTCATCAAACGGATTGAAGGATTCCTGAATTCACAGGGCCGGCAGCTGATTGGATGGGACGAGATACTCGAAGGCGGGCTGGCACCTAATGCCGCGGTAATGTCATGGCGCGGAACGGAGGGTGGAATAGCCGCTGCCAAAGCCAAACATCCGGTGGTGATGACTCCTACATCACACTGTTATTTCGATTATTACCAGGGAAATCCCGAATCAGAACCGTTGGCGATCGGAGGATTTCTTCCGCTTGAAAAGGTGTATTCTTTTGATCCCGTTCCTGCAGGTTTAACTGACGATGAAGCTAAAATGATTCTTGGTGCTCAGGCAAACCTCTGGACTGAGTATGTTGCCGATTCATCACATGCCGATTACATGACCTTTCCGAGATTATGCGCCCTTGCGGAACTTTGCTGGACCTCCCCAGGCCACAAAAATTATGATGATTTTTCTATGCGCCTTATCCAGCAATTAAAACGATTTGATGCCATTGGCATTAACTATTCGAAAAGTTTTAGTCAGGTGGGAATTCTTCCCGGGTTTAATGCCGCCAAAAATCAGGTTGAGGTTACGCTGAAATCGGGTTTCCCCGGCACCGAAATTCACTACACATTGGACGGTACCGATCCCAAGCAAAGCAATTTAATATACAGCAGTCCTGTTTTATTAGATAAAACTACTGATATTAAAACAGTTGCCTTTTTGAATGGCAAGCCGATTTCCCCGGTATCAGAAAGCAAAATCAAGGTTCATCTGGCAACTGGCAAAGCCGTTACCTATGCCAATCCTTATTCCGATAAATACCCTGGTCAGGGAAAATTTACGCTGGTTGATGGAATCCGTGGAACCATTAATTTGTCCGATGGTAGCTGGCAAGGTTTCGAGGCGAATGATCTTGATGCAACTATTGACCTGGGATCCGCACAAAATGTAACCAGGCTTACACTTGGAGCGCTGCAAGCCAATGGCAGCTGGCTATTCTTTCCACCGCAGGTAGAATTCTCGACCGGCACCGAACCTGGCAAATTCAATCCGGCAGGAATTGCAAAAAACTCTGTGGACCCTAAAGATGGCAGCCGCAAGGTTCAGAATTTCACTATAGATATACCTCCCGTGCAGGCCCGGTATATCAGGGTAGTTGCCAAAAACATCGGGAAATGCCCTGATTGGCACGCTGGAAAAGGCAATCCTGCCTGGCTATTTGTTGATGAAATCATTGTAGAGTAAGAATAAAAAACCATGAAACGAATCATTAATATATTGATCATTGTATTGATTTCCTTATCAATACAAGCACAGCATGATTATAATAAGAAGTATTATCCTCCTACTGATCCTTTGGTGGTTCAAAAGCTGGAGCAGTGGCAGGATTTAAAATTTGGATTACTCATGCATTGGGGGCCATACAGTCAATGGGGCGTTGTGGAATCATGGTCAATTTGCTCCGAAGATGAAGGTTGGTGCAAAAGGCCTGAGGAGGATTACATTTCATATAAAAAGAAGTATGAAGGGTTACAAAACACCTTTAATCCCACCCAGTTTGATCCGGGAAAATGGGCAAAAGCCGCTGCAGGTGCCGGTATGAAATATGTAGTTTTCACTACTAAGCATCATGATGGGTTCTGCATGTTTGATACTAAATTTACTGATTACAAGATAACTGACTCAAAAACCCCGTTCAGTAAAAATCCAAAAGCCAATGTTGCAAAGGAGATCTTTAACGCCTTCCGAAATGAGGGTATGTGGGCCGGGGCCTATTTCAGCAAGCCCGACTGGCATTCCCCCTATTATTGGTGGCCGAATTTTGCAACTCCTGACCGGAACGTGAATTATGACGTAAAGAAGTATCCTGAGCGATGGGAAAATTTTGTCCAATACACGCAGAATCAGATCATGGAACTGATGTCGGATTATGGTAAAATTGATATTCTCTGGCTCGATGGCGGCTGGGTGGAAAAGATGAACGCCGATCAGGTAAAGGCCTATGTTACTGCCCCGGACTACAAATTTATGCACATTCAAAATCAGGATGTTCGCATGGATGAGCTGGCAGCTAAGGCTCGTCAGTTGCAGCCAGGGTTGCTGGTTGTGGATAGGGCCGTGGAAGGCCCGAACCAGAATTACCTGACTCCTGAAAATCAGGTTCCTAAAGAGATGCTCGCATATCCCTGGGAATCGTGCATTATTATGGGCGGAGGCTGGTCGTATTCATTTGATGCTCAATACAAATCAGGAAGGGAATTGGTTCACATGCTGATCGATATTGTTGCGAAAGGCGGAAATTTGCTGCTCAATATCGCTCCAAGCCCCAAAGGCACCTGGGATGATGCCGCCTATCAGCGCCTGCAGGACATAGGTAAATGGATGGATATCAACGGAGAATCGATTTATGGCAACCGGAAATCTGCACCTTATCAGGAAGGTCCGGTATACTATACCCGAAAAAAAGACGGCAGTGCTTTATATCTTTTATATTGTGTAAAAGAAGGTGAAAAGATGCCGGAAGAGTTCAAGGTGACCGGAATTGAACCAGGCAAAAAACCGACCATCGAAGTGCTGGGCTTTAAGGGAAAAGTAAATTATGTTCAATCGGGCAAGAGCATGACCATTAAAGTTCCCAAATCGATCGTCAGGAATAATGACTTTTCTTATGCCTTAGTTTTCAGGGTTAAATAGGAACCACGATCCATTTTCTATATTTGCATAAATTACTGTTCGAATGCGGCCGTTTAACCAAAATTCAAAACGAAAAATTCAGGAGCTCGAGTATATTATCAGCAATATACCCGATTTGGTTATCCGCATAAACAAAAATGGCCAAACCACTTTTATTAATGCCGCATCGGTTTTGTTTTTCAATAAAACCCCAGATATGCTGGTGGGTAGAAATTTTGATAGTATTCTCAAGGATGAAGGAATATCATTATCGGCAGGAATAATTGAAAGAATTTTTCAAACCCGTCAGGCGGAAATTATTGAATCTGAGTTCCATTCCACCAATGGGGTGTACAAGAATATTGAGATCAGGATATTACCTGAAGCTATTGGATCGGGCCAGAAACAAAATCTGGTGTTACTCATCCGCGATATTACGCTTCGTAAAGATGCCGAGCGAAAGATGCACAATGCCAGGCGAAAAGCGGAGGAAAGTGATCTGCTTAAATCCGCTTTCCTGGCTAATATGTCGCATGAAATCAGAACTCCGCTCAATGCGATTGTCGGGTTTTCACAAATTATACTAGATGAAGATCTCAGCCGCGAGGATCAGGAACGTTTTTATGAATACATCAACCAAAACAGCAATCAGCTGATCAGTTTGGTAAACGATATTATCGACTTATCGAAATTACAAAGTAATCAGTTGGTTATCAGAGAATCAACTGCTGATTTGAATAAGATTATTGAAGAAATGAGGGTGATGGCTGAGATGGAGAAGAAAAACAGGGAGAAGGACCATATCCTGATCATCCCTGATAAAGAGATTACAGACGAAGAATACCTCATCATTGTAGATCCTTATCGCCTCAAACAGGTGTTAACCAATCTTTTGGTTAATGCGATAAAATTTACGCCCAAAGGTTATATTCAGTATGGGTTCAGAATGAAAGATATGAATACCCTCCTCTTTTTTGTTCGGGACACCGGAATTGGTATCCCGGAAGACAAACAAGAGGAGGTATTTCAATACTTTCATCAATTGGAAAACACCCTTAACCGGGCCAATACCGGAACCGGTTTAGGGTTAGCGATCTGTAAAAGACTGATTGAGCTGATGCATGGAAGCATCTGGCTACAATCGGAGCCTGGCAAAGGAACCAGCTTTTTCTTTACTATTCCTTATCGAAGAGCTTAGCCCAGTTTCTGACCGGGCGGTTTTTCCAATCCCCGTTATGCCATATATAGCTAACCATCAGAGGAAGAACTGTTGTAGCTTCAGCATATACCATTTGTTCGTAAATAGTTTCCACCTTACCCCATGAGCTGGCTTCTTTGAGTGTTGAGGATGAGCACGATCCATCGCGAACATCAGCCACCGTAATCTGGACGGCATATTGATGCATTGGAACATCTTTGCCCAAAATTTCAGCGCAAACAACCGTATCCTGTGCAAAATTCTTTGGCACTCCCCCACCAATCATAAACAATCCGGAAGTAACTGCTTCCATTTTTATCATGGTAAGCTCCAGAAAATCTTTTACGCTATCGATAGAAACGTGCTTATCAGGTCTCTCCCACTGATGTTTAACCAAACCAAAACCGGCGCTGCTATCCGAAAAAGCCGGACAAAAAATTGGAACACCCATTTCATAAGCAGTTTGAATCAGCGAGTTCTTCTTTACTGAGTGCTTAGTGAGGTATTTCCCGAGTTCCCAAATAAACTCGCGCGATGAATACGGACGGGGCTCCAGTGAGTCAGCTACTTCCTTGATTGCAGAATCGCAATTCTGAAGCTCCTCTTCATCAATAAAAGTATCATAAATGCGGTCGATATATTGGTTTCTTAATTCACTGTCCAAAATATCCATCCGGCCTCTATAATGCTTAAAACCAATAGCTTCAAAAAAATCCATATCAATAATGGAGGCACCGGTTGCCACAATAACATCCACCATTTTATTCTTAACCATATCCACATAAACCTGCATACATCCACCTGCGCTGGTACTCCCGGCGAGTGTGAGCATTACCGTACAATCCTTATTATTCACCATTCGCATCAGGATATCCGTTGCGTTTGCGGTATCGCGTGATGAAAACGACATTTTCCGCATGGCGTCAATAATCGGGGTGGAATTAAAAGAAGTAATATCGATATGTTCAATAACTTCTGTCAGGAGGGCTTTCTTGTTACTCATAATTACTTAGATATCAGACTTATTAATTGATAAACCAATTTGGATGCTAAAAAATCAGACGACTTTTCGCTGGTATTCGGGCACAACTCAACCGCATCGAGCCCGATTACCTGATGATGTTTAATAATATAATCGAGAAACCGATATACCTCATAATACAGCAGCCCGCCTGGCTCCGGGGTACCGGTGGAGGGTAGAACTGATGGGTCAAACACATCCAGGTCGATCGTAATATACACGGGCCCATCAATCAGTTGATGAACAGCCTCATACCAATCGTTTTTTCCTGCTATATCATGAGCATAAAAAATCCGGCCAGGCTGCAGAAAAGGCAGTTCATCGGTACACATCGATCGTATGCCAACCTGAACTATATCAGCAACTTCAGCTGCCCGAGCCATGATACTGGCATGGCTAAGCGGACTGCCCTCATATTCCGGACGCAGATCGGTATGTGCATCAAGCTGTAAAACGGTTATTTTTCCGTAATGAGCAGCACAGGCACGTATGGGGCCGATGCTAACTGAGTGATTACCACCTATAATTACGGGAAGTTTATGATCGTTGAGAATTCCGGCAACCGCGGCTTGAGCCTCTTCCACCATAATTTCCGGATCCTGAGTTAAACCAACCGGATCAGCCGTATGGATTCCAATCAGATAAACCTCCCGATTTGTCTGAATATCATAGAGTTCCATATTGGCTGATGCTTCCAGAATAGCATCAGGACCACGATCGGCACCCCGTATCCAGGTGCTTGTAGCATCATAAGGGATGGGCAAAATCACGACTGGTGCTATTGCGTAATCTGAGTATTTTTCTTCTATTCCGCCGAAATTTATCATCTGTTAGTCTCTTAAATATCAATTGGTTGAATACCGAAATTCAGCTTGCAAAAGTACATAAATATTTAAGAAATCAGCCCATTCGGAGATGCATTTTATGGTAGGGGTTGAAAATTTTCAACCCTTACAATCGCAAAGCACGCTTCTATTGAAACCCATCGGACCGGCAAACCGATGGGACCGAATTACGTTGGGTAAGGAGGTCAGAATCTATCCTGTTAAAATCTTTCTTAAATTGTGCTCTCAAAAACCGATCAAAAGCCGACTCAGAACCATGGACCTTATAACCAAAATCAAGCAATTACAGGCGCTCACCGAGATCGGCATTCATTATGCCAAAAACGATTTCGATTTGAAGCGGTATGAGGAAATGTCAGATTTATGCTTTTCCGTTTTGGCAGAGATTAGCGACATTCCGGAATCCGAATTAAAGGAAAAGATCATTGAATCAGATGGATACAAAACGCCGAAAGTTGATGTGCGGGCGGTGGTTTTTAATGACCAGCATGAAATTTTAATGGTGAAGGAGCTCATCGATGGTTTATGGTCGCTGCCGGGTGGATGGGCCGATATTGGCTACAGTCCATCTGAAGTTGCGGTAAAAGAATCGCGCGAGGAAGCCGGAGCAGAAGTAAAAGCAAGCAGATTGATTGGTATTCTGGATAAACGCTGTCACAACCATCCTGCTGATATCTACTACATTTACAAAGTGTTTATTGAATGCACCTTTATCGGCTGGGTGGGTTCAGATCATATGGAGACGTCCGATTTTGGATTTTTCAGCATTGCGGATTTGCCGCCACTTTCCACGCCACGTAACACTTTAGAGCAAATGCAAATGCTTTTCGATTTTCACCATGGAAAGGTTTCAGAACCTCAGTTTGATTGAAAAATAAAAAGTGGGGTGAGCCGGATGTTTAGCAGGTACTTACGCAGCTGCACCACATCCGGGCTCACTCCCACTACGCCTATAACCCGAACCTGTACGAAAATTTTACCAATAAGATATCACGCGGTTTGATATCCGTCAAGCTTCTGAAATCGCGACCAAACGAAAAATCACCGTAAGCATCGTAGCCGCTTCTGCCTTGCGACCAAACGAGGTACAAAGCAGAACCTGGACGATACTCCCACCTGACCACCAGGTTTGATTTGAACTCCTTCATATTGAAATCAGGGTATTCAACGGTATAGTCAACAATTTTATCCAGATTCTCATCCACATCACAATACCCGTCGGCCTGATAGCAAGAGAGCTGATCAGCGGTATAATCCTGAAAACGATCGCCATATTGGCCGGCCACCGGATCGGTAACAAATTTCAATTTGGAGAACAATCCCGATGCCATGAATGGCTGGCCCCAATATTGAATAGTCAGGGTTGGAGATAAAGTCAGATCGAACCGCACAGATAAGCCAAGGACTTTTTGATTTATGTATCCGAAAATATATCGGGGTTCCTCCCCATAAGAAGTTTCCTGTATATACTGTAGATTGGAAAAACTGGTGGAAAAATTTGGAGCCAGGCTGATTGACAGTGCATTAATTGGCTTATAGTTAACCGCCAGTACCACCTGGGCAGATTCGCCATGACCTTTACTTTCCCGGCTACCGGAGCCAGTGACTTTAAAACTCAGTTTTTTTCTGGTATCGGTGCCAAGAAAACCAAAATAACGGATTGCGGCAGGAGTGATAAAAGCCGGACCGCCGCGAAGCAGCGATGTTTCGAGGGATTCCGTGTTCCAGTTAAAACCAAGGCCAGCGTTCCAAAGATTCTTAAACGAGGTATTTACGCTAAAATCCCCTCCATATCCCTGATAATTCAAACCAAAATCAAAACTCGTCCACTGATCTGTATTAAGGCTTATGGACCTAAAGATCCCGAATGGCTTAGTGAAGCGGTAGCTAGCAAAGAATATCGGTAAAATATTATCGGCCGAGCGCATATATCCCACATCGTTCAGCTCCACACCCGGAGTTTTCCAGGAAAGGAAACCGCCCCAGGAAAGGGGCGAATTACCCAGCTTGCCAAAAAATAGTGTTCCCCCATTTCCGGACAACGATGTTCTGGTGGTATCCAGATGAACATGAGTTACATCGGGCCGCTGGTAATACCGGGCCGATGACATTTGCGTTTGCGTTATTGCTGTGGGGCTCCCAACTACCTGACTAACATAGGTTTTTATCATCAGCATATAACTCTTATCCTTAAATAACTGGGTAAAATCCACGCCGGCTGTATAGGCACCTGAATGCAAATCGTTGATCGTTAGATTATCGAGTTTGCGGTTTGTTGACGTGACCATACCAGAGATGACGGTATTCCCCTCATTCATATCTTTCTTGAGCGTTCCAATCAGGTAATTGGTTAGAGGCTCCACGGTTTCGGATCGCGTTTCACCGTTAAAACTGATTTCAGCATTTTCCTGCGCGGTCACACTTTCGAGTAAACCCACTGACCATCCGTTCTCCGTGCGTCCCGAGATTTTTGCAGCACCCAGTATCCGGCTGAATTCGGGAACTCTGGTATACTCTCCATCGGTTAAAGAAGGATAACGCTGAGGCCGGCGGCCCACTCTCCGCGTATAAAACAGGTTTTCGTTTGCCAGGTCGCCATCGCCCAGCATCAGTGGCATACTGAGAATATTACGGCCCTCCACAAAAAACGGCCTCTTTTCGGCAAAAAACGTTTCAAAAGCAGTAAGATTTACTTGAGAAGGGTCAGCCTCAACCTGTCCAAAATCAGGATTCACCGTCAGATCTACGGTCAGGTTGTTCGTCACCCCGATTTTTGCATCCAATCCACCTGAGTATTTAAAATCCTTTCCGGTGGCATAGGGATTTCCTTCCTCTTTTTCATACTTCTCGCCAGAGGAAACCACATACGGAGTAAGGTCGATCTGCTTCTTGGGTTTAACATTATTGACGCCGGTAAGTTCCCCATAAAGGTAAACTGATCCGGGCGAAGTCCGCGGAATAAATTGCCACATAGAAAGCTCATCCTTACGGAAAAGGCTGCGATAGGCATTGATTCCCCAAACGCGGTTCTCCTTATCACTAAACCGAAGCTGGCTCAGTGGAATCCGCATCTCAGCGGTCCAACCCTGACTATTTATTGAGGTGGCAACGTACCAGTTTGGATCCCAGGTAACATCTTCCGACATGCCATTATTAGAGGTCAGCATGTCCATTTTTACCCCGCTGGCGCTAACATAAAAACCAAAAGAAGTACGTTTATCGAAATAGCTGTCGATATCGATTCCCACCATATCGCCTTCCAGGTTATCCCTCCGCGTTAGCCGGCGCGAGATGCTATCCGGGCTTGAATCATAAGCCCAAAAGCCTACGTAAAGGTTGTTATCGTCATAGGTGATCGCAAACTCCGTTTTTTGTGATGGCTGTTTGTTTTCATAAGGCTGACTTTGAACAAATTGTCCGGCTTTTTGACCAGTTTGCCAAAAAGGCTCATCCAACTTTCCATCAATCAGGGGTGCCTGATGAACAAGCTTAATGGCCTGGTATTGTCGTTTGGCAGCTGGAACCTCCTGGCCCACTGCGATATTAAAAAATAAGATAAGAAAAGCAAGCGGAAAAACTGGTTTCATTTTCGGTTTGGGTTAAGCACCGTAATAAGACGAGCGAACATAGAGATTTGCTACAAAAGAAAGTGAAATAATTAACATTTGGTTGATTTGGGTTAACGGTTTGCGTAATAGCTAAGCTTTGGTTGGTACACCCTGAGGTTATTTCACTCTTTTATTTTTATTCATCGGTAAATATCTATTTTTGGAGCCACTCTCTAATATTAATGATATGTGCGGTATTGTTGGTGCATTTGAACTGAAATTTCCGGCGGCGGAATTGCGTACCCAGGTTTTGGATATGTCGAAAAAACTTCGTCACCGGGGGCCCGACTGGTCTGGAATTTATTGCGGCGAAAAAGTGATTCTGGCCCATGAGCGGCTATCGATCGTTGATCCGGAATCAGGCCGTCAGCCTTTATACAGTGTTGACCGTAAGCTCATTCTTGCTGTTAACGGGGAAATATATAATCATCAGGAAATCCGCTCCCGGATGACCGATACCTACCAATTTACCACCCATTCCGACTGTGAAGTTATTCTGGCTTTATATCGCGAAAAAGGCAAAGACTTTCTGGAAGATCTGAATGGAATATTTGCATTTGCTCTTTATGATGAGGAAAAGGATTGCTATCTGATTGCCCGCGATCCGATCGGAATTAACCCTTTATATATGGGATGGGACAAGTTTGGGCAGTTTTATGTGGCTTCGGAACTGAAAGCGCTCGAAGGGGTATGCAATAAAATTCAGGAATTTTTGCCCGGCCATTATCTATATAGCACTGAAGGGGTTATGAAACCCTGGTATTCACGCGATTGGACCGAATATGAAAATGTAAAAGATAATTCAACCAACCTCGATGAGCTCCACGATGCCCTTGAAGCTGCCGTTCACCGCCAGCTCATGTCGGATGTGCCTTACGGTGTTTTATTATCAGGAGGATTGGATTCATCAGTCATATCGGCTATTGCGGCCAAATATGCACGTATGCGTATCGAATCGGGCGATCAGCAGGAAGCCTGGTATCCTCGTTTGCATTCATTTGCCGTTGGATTGATAGGATCGCCGGATTTGGCCGCTGCCCGAAAAGTTGCCGATCATCTGGATACCGTTCATCACGAAATTCATTTTACTATTGAAGAAGGATTAGATGCTATTCGCGATGTGATTTATCATATTGAAACATATGACGTTACATCAATCAGGGCCTCAACTCCGATGTATTTGATGGCCAGGGTTATCAAATCGATGGGAATCAAAATGGTTTTATCCGGCGAAGGGGCCGATGAGATATTTGGCGGCTACCTGTATTTTCATAAAGCACCATCTGCTGAGGCATTCCATAAAGAAACTATCCGAAAATTGTCGAAACTTCATTTATACGATTGCCTGAGGGCCAATAAGTCATTATCGGCCTGGGGAGTAGAGGGCAGGGTTCCTTTTCTCGATAAGGAGTTTCTTGATGTTGCCATGCGGATCAATCCCGACGATAAAATGATCAAAAACGGACGGATTGAAAAATGGGTAGTCCGGAAAGCATTTGAATCCTATTTGCCTGAAAAAATTGTTTGGAGGCAAAAGGAACAATTTTCCGATGGCGTTGGTTACAGCTGGATCGATACCCTGAAAAGCATTGCATCTGAACGCATTACCGATGAACAAATGACCTCGGCACCCTATCGGTTCCATGTGAATCCACCATTATCGAAAGAAGAATATTTGTACCGCACCATTTTCGAAGAGCATTTTCCATCTGAGCAGGCTGCCGCTTGTGTTCCATCGGTTCCTTCTATTGCCTGCAGCACCGCTGAAGCTCTGGAATGGGATGCCAGCTTTAAGAATAACGCTGATCCATCAGGGCGGGCCGTTAAATCGGTACATAACGTTACTTAATACAACCCGTTGAGCAGATTTCAATTTTAGTGTGGGCGTGCGGAATTTGGTTTGAAAAAAGATTGTACCTTTTCAGAGTAGAATCTTAAGCAACCCTAATTACATAAACAAATGAAATACAATCATTTAACAGCAATTGTTTGTCTGTTTTTTGTTATTGCTGTGGCATCAGCATCGGGGCAAATCCTAAATCTCGCATCCAATCAAGCCAATCCGCTTCAGGCGGTAGCTGGAAATGATACCACCATCATCAGCGGTCGCCAGGCTATTCTGGGATCTCATCCTACTGCTACAAACGGTTATGGCAATTATGTATATCGATGGAGCCCCGCAGCAACACTCAGCGATGTTACTCAGCCCAATCCGGTTGCGCGCCCGCTGGTTACCACTACCTACACGCTTATTATCACCGATGCAAAGAATTGCTCGGCTATTGATGAGGTAACCGTTATTGTTCAAGCCGATGGAATAGATGTAAATGAAGCTCTTACACATTTCAGGGTATATCCTAACCCGAGTCATGGCAGTTTAAAAGTTGATCTCGATGGAGTGTCGGGATCAATCAGACTGAGATTAATTAACTCAATAGGATTGGTTGTTTACGATGTGAACCGGGATATTAATAATGTGTACCGAGAGGAGGTTGATACCCAACACCTGCCTATAGGTAATTATATAATGATGCTGATTTATAAAGATAAATTAGTCACCAGGCCGGTAATCTTATTCTAATATTTTAGTAATCAGCCCATTCATTCTAAAGTGAACACCATGAATCCGATAAATATT
>CAIXKO010000247.1 GCA_903919925.1 uncultured Bacteroidota bacterium
ATGACCGACAAGCCCTATCGCCGCGAGCGTTTACGGAGGCTGATGAACGGAACTTTGTTCAGCCAGGGTATCTGAAGTATGAAGAGATAAAATCTACCTGTTTTCCGCCGGCAAAATTTATTTTCCAAATGTACAGGGTTATGGTACCTTTGCAAGGTATTAAAATAGCATTATGCTTGAACTTTCAGTAAATAAATTCAGGGCAAACATCAAAACCTTTGTTGACCGCGTGATTGATGAGCACCAGGCAATCAGGGTAAACCGCCGTTCAGGTAAAGATTTTATTGTGATTAGTGCCGAAGACTGGGGGCGTGACCAGGAAACGTTGTATGTTCTCCGAAACAATTTGCTGATGAGCCAGGTTGCAGAATCTCTGGTCTCTTATCAGAATAATAATGGTTATACCCCAACTCAGGAACAACTTAATGAGATCAATAGTATTTGATGGAAATACCTGGAATGTATATGAAGACCTGAGGGCCAGAGACAAGGTGCTCCATAAGAATCTCTGCAGGATTCTTAAAGAAATGCAAAGGGAAAACCCAGAAAAAGGGATCGGGAAGCCAGAGCAACTGAAACATGAATTAACAGGGTTTTGGTCAAGAAAACTTTCTCAATATGATCGGTTGATTTATAAGTTTGACGAAACCTCCATTCATATTTTTGCTATTGGCGGACACAATAATAGCATTTGATATGGCAGTTTGCCTGTCATTTCGCCGGCACCGAAATCCTGATATTATCGATCAGCCTCACGTCGCCCGCCTGGACAGCGATAAAGCAACGGATATTACGGGAGGTGGTCCAGTTTTGTACGGACTCAAGGGTTACTTCATCGGAAAACTCAACGTATTCCACTTCAAGCAGTTTGGTTTGATTGAGGGTTGCGCCAATGTATTGTTTGAGCTGGTCCGGAGAGTCAGTGCCGGTTCTTTTCGCCGCATCCAACAATGTTTGAAAGATGAGGGGAGCTGCCTGGCGATGATCGGGAGTGAGTCTGACATTACGTGAACTCATGGCGAGGCCATCGGGTTCCCTGATGATGGGGCAGGGAATGATTTTCACCGGTAGCTGTTCCATAGTAGCCAGTTGCCTGATAATGGCCAGCTGCTGAAAATCTTTTTCCCCGAAATAGGCAGCAGCAGGTTCCACAATTCTCAGAAGTTTGTTTACCACCACTCCTACACCATTAAAGTGTCCGGGACGATATCGGCCTTCCATAACTTCAGCGATTGATCCGAAATCAAAAAGCCGGGTTTCTGCTTTTGGATACATTTCTGTCACCGTTGGGGCGAAAATAAAATCATCATCGCTTAAAAGAGGTTCAAGCAATTTTAAATCGGCTTCCAGATTCCGGGGATAGTTCTCCAGATCAGAAGGGTTATTAAACTGTATCGGGTTAACGAATATACTGACGGCAACACGGTTGTTTTCCTGAACGGCCCGCTGTACAAGAGAAAGATGCCCTTGGTGAAGTGCACCCATGGTAGGAACAAAACCGATGGTAAGGTGCTGATTTGTCAGGAAATCAATGTGCTCACGGGTGGCCCGAATGGTTTCAAATAGCTTCATTTTGGATAAAAATCGGTGGTGAAAATAGGTAAAAATGATGTTCATAACCCATTAGTCATGTTAACAAGTTGAGAATTACTTCAATTATTACTACCTTTGCCTTCAGAAAGGAAAAATCCGACAGGATGAAAAAGCCCAGGGTTCTTTACATATCTCAAGAAATAACGCCCTATCTGCCTGAAACTGAGATGGCTACTATAAGCCGTTTTCTACCGCAGGGTATTCAGGAGCGTGGACGGGAAATCCGAACTTTTATGCCTCGTTTCGGTATGGTCAATGAGCGCCGGAACCAGTTGCACGAAGTCATACGCCTTTCGGGTATGAATCTGATTATCAACGAAACAGATCATCCCCTTATTATCAAGGTGGCCTCTATTCAGGCCGCCCGGATGCAGGTGTATTTTATTGATAATGAAGATTACTTTCAGCGAAAAGCAATCTTGAATGATGAGAACGGAGTTGAGTTTTCGGACAATGACGAACGGGCAGTCTTTTTTGCCCGTGGAGTATTGGAAACAGTCCGGAAATTACGATGGACCCCGGATCTCGTACATTGTCATGGCTGGTTTACTTCATTGATCCCGCTATATCTTAAAAAAGTGTTTCACGATGACCCCTTGTTCGGCCACGCAAAAGTGGTTTATTCTTTATATCAGGACTCTTTTATTAAACCTCTTAATGAGTCGTTTAAACAAAAAATTCTGATGCCGGGTATCAAACCTGCCGATGTTGACGTTCTTACAGTTCCGGATTTTGTTCACCTTTCGCAAATGGCAATCACCCATTCCGATGCAGTGATGATTGGCAGTCAGGTGCTGAACCCGGAGGTGGAGTCATTCCTGCGAAAATCGGGTAAGCCATTCCTGGAATATCAGGAACCTGAAAGCTTTGTGGAGGCTTATTCGAATTATTACCGGGATGTTTTAGGGGTCTGATTTTATTACATTTAGATACATGATCAATTTTTCTTTACGTAAAAACGGCTTGGGATTTTTAACCGCTAGCCTGATTTTTCTATCTTTTACCGGCTGCACCAATAGTGAACAGGTTGGATGGAACCTTACCCCCCCGGGCGACAGGTTCCATTACCTGGTGGATTCTACCACTCTGATCTCGGCTTCAACCTTGCGGCAGGATTCTATTACCACCGAAAAAAGAACTTCTTCATTGCTGGGCTGTATGAACGATCCGATTTTTGGGAGATCAACGGCCCACCTGCTTACCCAGCTCAGGTTATCCTCAAACGAAGTTGATTTTGGAGTCAACCCGCAAATAGATTCTGCTATGCTGATGCTGAAGTATCAAGACTATTACGGCGATACCACCCAACTCCAGAGCATGCGCATTTACGAACTGAAAAAGGATCTGTATTTTGATTCTACCTATTACTCCAATCAGAAAATGACTGATTTCTATGATCCTGCAGTTACTGTTGGTGATTTCTCCTATTTTCCAAAACCCGACCAGGATTCCATTCTTATCCGCTTAAGCAACGATTTTGGTAATAAACTGATTAATACAGATACCGCTAACCTTTCGAATAACGCGGCCTGGCTGGCTTTTTTTAAGGGCCTGTACTTTGAATCGCAACAGGTTCAACAGGGTGGCTCCATTGTTTATTTTGATTTAACCGGCGGCAAATCGCGGCTTCAGCTTTATTATCATAACGATGCAGCTGATTCCCTTAAATATGAGGTTGTTATCAATTCGAGTTCCAGTTGGGTAAACCTCTTTGAACATAGTTATTCGGGTGCACCTGTCGCAAATTTGATCAATGATTCAATTGATATCCATCCGGAAGTTTATGTGCAAAGTATGGCCGGATTACGATCGCATCTTAAAGTGGAAATCCCTCAGGCAATCATGGATAAGATCAATGACGGGATCACCATAAACAAAGCGGAACTGATCCTGAATATTGCTGATGATCCTACCTCTGGCTCCTACGGACGGCCCACTTCATTGAGAGTATACAATGCCGGTGCCGATGGTAAAAATGTTTTTATTGATGACCTCGTGCTTGGAGAAGCCTATTACGGCGGAACTTTTGCCTCGAAAACAAATTCCTACCGTTTTAATATCGGCCGCCATATCCAAAGTATCTTGCACCCTGATCCGGCCCAGCGAATTGTAAATAATGGGCTATTTGTTGTAGCAACCGAGGAAAGAACAAGTGCGGATCGGTTGATTTTGAAAAATGGAACGGTTAATGGGGGAATGAAGCTCGTAATAACATACACGACTGTTAAATAAGGGTGAAGGGTGAATGGTTAAGGGTTAAGTAAGGGTGAAGGGTGAATGGTTAAGGGTTAAGTATGGGTGAAGGATGAAGGAAGAATAAAGGGTTTTAAATGTAGATTTGTAGGGGTTGAAGATTTTCAACCCATAATTACGTTTCCCTAATTGCATATTCACAATTGCATATTCACAATTGCATATTCACAATTGCGTGTCCACAATTACGTGACCTAATTGCATATTCATAATTGTGTGTACATAATAACGTGTACATAATTGTATCTGCTCATAGGCATCTCCCTTTGAAAAAGGGGTAACAATATTCTCCAATCCCAACAAAAGATTCGCGAAAATCCGCGCTCCCGCAGGGATTCGCGTTAATCCGCGTGCCATTCTTCCATCAGGAACCCTCCCGCTAACCTATTCCACTTTCACATAACAGTACCTCTTAACCAAATTCCTGTTTTTGTCCCAGGCACTCAGCGCCAGCTTATGGTATTGCTGGATGATTTTTACAGAAGATCCATCGTTGA
>CAIXKO010000248.1 GCA_903919925.1 uncultured Bacteroidota bacterium
GATATCCTGGCCGGCGATAAATATGTCCAACTCTTTTGGGATCAACCTCTTTTAGCCGATTTCTCGCACTTTATCATTTATCGTGATGAGGTAGTTATTGCACAAACTGCCAACATCAGATTCCGCGATATTGCCGTTGAAAACGGACGTGCATATACCTACAAAATTTCTGCCTTTTATGACGGGCAAACAATCGGCGAATCAGTTCCAACTTCTTCCCTTAATGTTGCCCCCTGGGCGAGGATGCTGCCCGGATATTCCCAAACTTTTGAAGCCGGACCGGAAGGCTGGCAATTGCAAAATTCACCGTCAGGCTTTCAAATTGGTCAGGCTGATGTTATGGGAATCGGCGGCAATTCAGGCAAGGCTGCTGCTATCAGGTCCGAAGGGCATCCGGCTGGGGAACAAATGGCTGACTTTCTCATCTCACCGGTTATATATCCGGGCGATTTCTCGCATCCGGCAGTTTCTTTTGATTATGTTTTTAAGCAAAATCCAGGAGTCGATAAACTTTTCCTGATGTGGCGCGATTTTGTTACCGGGAAATGGCAACTGTTAACTTCCCTCGATTCAACCGGAGGTTATTCAGATTGGAAAAATGTGCACTATTATCTGCCGTTGGTCCCATTAAATGAACCGATCCAACTGGCTTTTGTCTATAACGATTTCTTTGGCCAGGGATTCGGTGCGGCAATCGATAATTTTACCGTTTACGAAGTCGCCGAACCGGCGGTTCCTGATTTTGCAGTTGAAATCACCGATTTGTGTTTAGATCAAACTGTGCAATTTACTGATCTGTCCGTAGGTACTATCCACACCTGGGAATGGGATTTCGGCGATGGTGCCATGCCCAGGTTTGCATCTTCCCCGGGACCCCACCTCGTGAGCTACTCAAAAGCCGGTAAGAAAACGGTTAAACTTTCCCTCAATCATTTGGATCATCTTGTCAGTACCGATCTCCTTTCTATTCGTGAAAAGCCTGAAGCAATCTTTGAATATACCCGTAGGTTCATGGATATTTCTTTTATCAATAAATCCAGGAATGCTGAACAGGTTCTCTGGATTTTTGGCGACGGAACTACTTCATCCTCAGTAAACCCCGTTCACACCTATTATTCCAAAGCGATATTCAAGGTTCAGCAAATCGCTTCAAACGGTCCTTGCGCACCGGATACCCTCACCGTTTTTATCGATATGCGTGCCGGTACCGGAATCGATGAAAATGAGGGCTTACCTGAACTAACTATTTACCCCAATCCAACCCGGGGAAAGCTTACCCTGCTGTGGAACATGATTGATTCTGATCCTTTGGAAATCAAATTGGTAACATTAACAGGACAAGAGCTATTGTTCAGGAAATATGCTCCTCAAAAAGAGATCACACTGGATATTGACAATCTTCCGGATGGATTTTATATCTTGCAAATCACTTCGGGCAGTTTGTTTAAAAAAACCAGGATTCTTAAGCTTACTCACTAACCTACAGTTATATAATGAAACGAATTTTACTAATTACTTTAGGGCTTGCCCTCTCCATTTTTATCTTTGCCGATAATCTGAAGAACATTCCGCAAACGATAACTCAGCCAAACGGTAAGATCCTTAAATGCCTGGGTTCCGGCGATGAGTTTTATCACTGGCTACATGATGCCAATGGATACACCATCGTTCAAAATCCAAAAGATGGATTTTTCTATTATGGTATACGCTCCGGTGAAACCATAATACCCTCAGCTTATGTTGCAGGTACCGTTAATCCCGCCAAAGTAGGTCTGGAACAAGGAGTAAAAATTTCAGAACGGCTTTACGATGAGCGCCGTGCAAAATTTCAAAATCCACTAAAGGCAACAATGTCAGCTCCTACCAAAGGGTTGGTTAATAGTTTATGCATCTACATCTCCTTTGCCGACGATAGTTTGTTTACCCGTAACCGGGCCTATTTTAAGGACATGTGGTCTGCCACCGACAAATCATCGGTTCAGGATTACTTTAAAGAAACTTCATACAACCTGCTTAATCTGGAGATTTATCACTATCCGGTTAGCCCCGATTCGGTTACTGTTTCCTATAAGGATATTTATCCAAGGAATTATTATCTCCCCAAAACCACCACCAATCCCGATGGGTATGATAGTGATGCAGGAAACCGCGAACATTCAATGCTAAAAAGGGCAGTGGAATTTGTTCAGAATCAAATACCTGCTAATGTTGATGTTGACAAAAACAAGGATGGAGTGGTGGATAATATTTGTTTCGTCATCCAGGGAAATTCTTCAGCCTGGGCCGATCTGTTATGGCCACACGCCTGGGGCTTGTATTCCTTTGATGTAAGAGTAAAAGGCGCAAGAATCAACAGCTATTTCCTGACCATGGAAAATGGATTTGGAGCAGGAACGATGTGCCATGAGCTGGGTCACGTTTTTGGAGCCCCGGATCTTTACCATTACGGCAATAGCGGCCATACCGGTCCTGATGCAGTTGGAGGCTGGTGCCTGATGTGCGGGTCCGCTGATCCTCCGCAAAGCATCTGTGGTTTTTTAAAACTGAAATATAATCATTGGATTGGTGAGTTGCCGGAGATTACCGAATCAGGAGTTTACTCCATCAAGCCTTTGAGTGAACCTTCAGGCAATTTGTACAAAATAGCCTCACCGTTCAGTCGCACTGAATACTTTGTTTTGGAATATCGGAAAAGAACCGGCCGTTATGAATCTTCCGCTCCGGGTACCGGATTAGTTGTGTACCGCATCAATCCCAATGCCGGTAACGGAAATGCCGGAGGACCTCCGGATGAAGTTTATGTATACCGCCCGGGCGGATCACTTACTGAGGTAGGTAGCCTCGGCAGTGCCGGTATGGTAGCTCCAAGCAGAACCGCCATCAATGATAAAACTAATCCCAACAGTTTCCTCTATAACTTTGGTGAAGGCAGTCCGGGTGGTCTTGATTTGTTTAATGTATCAGCGGCAGGTGATAGTATCTCTTTTGAAGTCAGTATTATACACCTGTTTCCGCCAACAGAGCTTAGTTTTACTCCTGCTGACCGGTGGGTGGACCTTAGCTGGCAGCCCAGCCTGGCTCAGGATCTCCGCACGTATTATGTTTATCGGAATGGCAGCCGCTATGCCACAACAACCTTTTCCACTTATCGCGATACCGCAGTGGTAGAGGGTCAATTGTATTCGTATTTTGTAACTGCTTTTTATCAGGGGACTTATAATGGCGAATCCTCCAAAAGTAACGAGGTATCCTACTCCCCAAGAGGTATCCAGAGTTTGCCTTATAAAGAAGATTTTGAACAACCGGGTCACGGATGGAAAGTCAAAGGAAATGTGGAAGGTTTTCAATGGGGCGATGCAACCAGCCTCGCAATGGAAACTATTAATACAACAAAATTCCTGGGAGCAAATTCAGTTGCTGCCGGAAATAATACCGTTTGCTCTGATTATGCAGTTACCCCAAGGTTAAATCTTTACAACAAAACCAAGGTTTTTGCACATTTCGATTATTCACTGAAAAGATGGCAACAGCTTGATCATCTTAAAATCTGGTTCCGGCGGAATCAAACCGAGATGTGGATCCCCATCATCGATTTGCCGACTAGTGGATTTGGACAAGGATTCAAATGGAAAAAATACAATCTGGAGCTCCCGGCTGATTGCTATACAAGTGAGGCCCAGTTAGGTTTCCAGTACGACGATGGTAATGATTTGGGCTATGGCGCTGCACTGGATAATGTAGTAATTGATGAAGTTGCCACCTCAGGTATCGAAAATAATCCCGAAAATTTCTCGGCAAAACTGTATCCGAATCCGGCAGAAAATGAAACCACCCTGGAAATTTCAGGAAGTTTAGCTGCTCAGGTTACTATTAAACTAATCAGCGTTGATGGTAAAATCCTATGGTCAAAAGTCAGCGAAAATCAACCACTTAAACAGGAAACTATCAGCCTGAAAGGCATTTCTAAAGGAATGTACTATGTGGTAGTGGAAGCTTCAGATGAAGTAATTATAAAATCATTGATTAAAAATTGATCGAGAAACAATTCCAGCGGCTGTCAAAAGAAGTTCACATCTGCACCAGATGTGAACTTCACCAGCACAGGACCCAGGCGGTTTTTGGCACCGGGAACCCTTTCTCCGAGCTGATGGTTATTGGCGAGGGACCCGGTGAAGAGGAGGATAAGCAAGGCTTGCCTTTCGTTGGTAAATCAGGGCAGTTGCTCGATAAGATTCTGGAAGCCGCCGGATTCTCCAGGCAGGAAAACGTTTACATCGCCAATATTGTTAAGTGCCGGCCACCGGCAAACCGCGAGCCCTCGCCCGAAGAGCGTTCGTCCTGCCTGCCATTTTTACTGCTGCAAATTGAGATGATTCAGCCATCAATTATTGTACTATTAGGATCAACAGCTTTAAAAGGGCTGATCGATCCGGAAGGGAAAATTACCCAGGTCAGAGGTAAATGGATGGAATGGAACGGTTACCACGTTATGCCCACCTACCATCCTTCGGCCCTGCTCCGTAACCCCGAACTCAAAAAAGAAGTGTGGGAGGATATGAAGCTCGTGGTGCAAAAATACAGGGAGATGGTTGATCCTAAGCACCACAGCGCTCATTTATAGAATGCTCGCTGCGCTCGCTAAACCTAAAACCCCATTCCTTATCAACCACCACATCAAACAATTAGCCCGGCGTCAGCCGGGCCATTTAGTGAGCGAAGCGAACCTCTTAGCGAGCGTAGCGAGTCAATTAGCGACCGCAGGGAGCCTTTTAGCGAGCGTAGCGAGTCAATTATCGACCGCAGGGAGCCTTTATATAATCAGCATCGCGTCCCCATAAGTCCCAAACCGATACTTCTCCTTAATCGCCACCTGGTAAGCAGCCATCAATGGGTCAAATCCGGCAAATGCGGCAACCATCATCAGGAGAGTAGTTAACGGTAAATGAAAATTGGAAATCATGCTGTCGGCTACGGAAAAATCGTATGGAGGGAAAAGAAATTTATTGGTCCAGCCATCGTAAGGCTTTAAAAATCCATCGGTTGATACTGCACTTTCAAGCGTACGCATGGTGGTGGTGCCAACCGCACAAACGCGCTTCCGGAGCTCTTTTGCCGAGTTTACCAGATTTGCTGCCTCCTCACGGATAATAATTTGCTCGGAGTCCATCTTGTGCTTGGTAAGATCTTCCACATCAACCGATCTGAAATTGCCCAATCCAACGTGCAAAGTAACAAAAGCAAAATCAACTCCCTTGATTTCCAAACGCTTCATCAGCTCACGGCTGAAATGCATGCCTGCAGTTGGCGCCGCTACAGCACCCTCGTGTTTGGCAAAAATTGTCTGATACCTTTCACGGTCCTCCGGTACCACATCACGCTTGATGAATTTTGGCAATGGAGTTTCCCCTAAATCGAAAAGTGTTTTCTTGAATTCCTCGTAAGGCCCGTCAAATAAAAACCGGAGCGTACGGCCCCTGGAGGTGGTATTATCAATAACTTCAGCAACCAGCATGTCCTCCTCACCAAAATAAAGCTTGTTGCCAATACGGATTTTCCGTGCAGGATCAACCAAAACATCCCACAGCCGCTGGTCCCTGTTTAACTCCCGCAACAGGAATACTTCAATCTCAGCTCCGGTCTTTTCTTTGTTCCCCCTGAGCCTGGCAGGAAACACACGGGTATCGTTAAAAACCATAACATCCTTATTCACAAAGTAATCCAATACATCCTTGAAAACCTTGTGCTCAATCACACCAGTCTTGCGATTTAAAACCAGTAAACGGGATTCATCACGATTTTCAGACGGATGCAAAGCAATCAGCTTCTCCGGAAGCGTATACCTGAACTTGGATAATTTCATTATAAAAATATTGTTATTGTAAGAAGCCTTTATACGTGGGAAAATCGTATTTGTTGCAATCAGGCTAATTTTTTTAGAAAATCACTAAAAGTTAACGCGTTATCTATTGTATATATCCCGCTTCGCGTCCTTCTGAGATCAGTTAAATGACCTCCGGAATCTAATTTTATTCCCAAATCCCGGGCAATTGCCCTGATATAGGTGCCCCGTGAGCATTCAATCCGCAAGGTTACATCTGGAGCAACATAACCCAATAACCCGATTTCATTTATCTGTACCCTTTTGGGCTCCAGCTCCTGAAATTCACCCCGCCGGGCCTTATCGTATGCCCGCTCGCCCTCCACCTTTTTGGCGCTGAATACCGGCGGAATCTGGTCAATATCTCCGGTCATGGTTGCTAATGCTTCCGCAATCATTTTTTCATTGATATGCTCAAAAGGATAAACAGCGTCAACTTCTTTTTCCAGATCAAAACATGGTGTTGTGGCACCTAACCTTACCGTGGCATAATACTCCTTCTCTCCCGACTGCAATTCAATTATTCTTTTGGTGGCCTTACCGGTGGCAATAATCATCAGTCCGGTAGCCAGAGGATCGAGCGTTCCGGCATGCCCAACTTTCAACTTCTTAATGTTATACCTGCGCAATAAAGCCCATCTAACCCGATTCACCAAATCAAAAGAGGTCCATTTATATGGCTTATCAAAAATCAGAATCTGACCGTCAAAATATTCCTGACCGGTTATGCTTTCAATCAATTTTATTCAGTTTCAAATTATTTCAGCAATCCAATTCCAATAGCTATTGCCCCTACAACCACACAATAGACTGCAAACCAGATCAATTTTCCCTTTTTAACCATGTTGATCATCCAGGAACAGGCCAGCAATCCGGTGAAAAAGGCAGCGAGAAACCCAATTATCAGTTCAACAGTACCCACACCGCCTGCAACAGTTGCAGTGCCGGAATCCACCGCAGCTGACCGCATATCCCAAAGCTCCAATGCGTTTGCTCCTATAATCGGAACAATCACCATCAGAAAAGAGAATTCAGCCAGCTTTTTTTTATCCACTCCAAGCATCAAACCGGTAGCAATAGTAGTTCCGGAACGGCTTAACCCTGGCATCACCGCAATCGCCTGTGCAACCCCTATGATAAAGGCGGTAACATAGGATACTGGCTTCCCCTCTTTTTTCTGTCCCAAAAAATGTCCGGCAAAAAGAAAAGCAGCGGTCAAAAGGAGCATCGCTCCAACAAAAGCCATATCCCCGTTAAAAAAGCTTTCCACCCAATCCTTCATGAAAAAACCCACAATCGCAACAGGTATCATGGAAACCATCAATTTCAAAATAAAATGAGTTTCCTCATTCATCCTGAATTCGAATCCTCCTTTAAGCAATCGCAATATCTCTTTCCTGAAAATGATCAGTGTGGAGAGCACCGTCGCACCATGAACAACCACCGTAAAAAGCAAATTATCTGCTCCCTCAACCTTTAGAAGAGCTTTCCCTAATTCCAGATGGCCGTCGCTGCTGATCGGAAGAAACTCTGCAATACCCTGGAGGATACCGAGCAATAATGCCTGTAACCAATCCATAAATTAATTCTCCTTTTTTGATTTCGGACGGTACATGATAGCCACACCCTCGATAATAAAGCCCAGCAACACGATTACCGGTGCAAAAGTTACCCGCCGGAAACTAAAAATTCCCGGATCAAACTTGTTGGGATCATCTGACCCGCCACCAGCCATCAGCAGAAATCCAATTAAAAGAACCACCAATCCACCAATCAGTAACTGATAGTTTAACTTGCTGAATACAAAACCCTCTTGCTTTTTTGGAGCTACTTCCTCCTTTAGCTTTACAACCACTTTTTTATCTGCCATTGTTGTATGTATATGTTCAAATTAAAAATAAAGTTTGTCCCTGTCGATTCCCAGATATTTGTTTACCGCTAAAATCGTTGTAATCCCGGAAAGTACCATCCCCACCAGAAAAATTAAAAAAACAAGTATCGCAATCGTCATTGAATCAGTAAACTGCAATACTTCTGGCATTTGCTTCTTGGCAAAATAAACAACTCCTAAAAGCAATAATGAAGCGAGCGCTGACCCAAACAACCCGTTAAGCATCCCCCTGATGATAAAAGGCCTCCTGATATATTTCCGGGTGGCTCCAACCAACTGCATCGTTTTTATAATAAACCGCTTGCTGTACACCAGCAAGCGAATGGTATTATTGAAAAGAGCCACCGAAATCAGGAAAAGTAAACTACTGAAAGCCAGCATAACGATGCTGATCTTTCTGAGGTTTTCATTAACCAGGTTAACCATCGATTCCTGATAATATATCTCATAAACCTGCGGATAGGTTTTGAATGCCATTTCAAATTTCGAAATGCTGTCGGGATTTGCATAAGCAGCATGGAATTTGATATCGATGCAAGGTTTCAGAGGGTTCGTTCCCAGAAATTCCAGGAAATTCTCACCAAGTTCCTTCTCCAGCTCTTCTGCCGCCTCCTTTGCCGATACAAATACTGTTCCTTTTACCGCAGGATTTGCATCAAAGGATTTTTGAAGCTCAACAATATCCGCTTCCCTGACTTCGTCCTTCAGAATAACCGAGAATCCGATGTTCTCTTTTACATAATCCCCCAGGCGCCGGGCATTGAGTATCAGCAAACCGAGCAAACTTAAAAGGAATAAAACCATGGCAATACTCACTACCGTGGTAACATAGGAATTTCTTAATCTGACTGTTGGACCCGCCTGCTGTTTGTTCTTCATACCTGTTTCAAATCCAGCGCCTAATTTACAAACATTTGGGGAACCAACGGATGCTGCACGCATTTTGCTATTTTTAGCTCAAATTCCTCCTGTAGTGGGCATAATTGAAAAACAAAGCATTAGGGGTTCACTCTATTCCTATATCGGGGTTGCAATTGGTTTTGTAACAGCCGGTCTGCTGTTGCCTAATATTTTCTCCAAAGAACAGAATGGGGTGATCGAACTTCTCACGTCGTGGTCGCTTGTATTTGCCACATTAGCCACACTAGGACTCAACAATGTAACAGTGAGACTTTTCCCTTGGTTCCGGAACGCGAAGAATAATCATAACGGGTTTTTTGGAATTCTTTTTTGGGTAAACATGGCCGGTTTTCTTCTGGCCCTGCTGCTTTACCTCGTTTTAAGACCCTGGATCATCAGCAGCCAAAATGATTCAACCCTGTTTTTCCGTTACGTGGATTATATCGTTCCACTTACCGCATTTACCACTATTTATCTGGTCATCGATATCTATTATTCTGTTCTGATGAATGCCGTCCGGGGTATTTTTCTGAAGGAGTTCGTACAGCGGATATTGATCCTGATCGTGATTCTGGGATTTGTTGCCGGCAGTTTCGGGTTCTCTGGTTTTATTCTGTTTTATACCGCTGCCCTCTCTATTCCGGGTATTATTATTGCCGTTTTGCTGATGAAGGACGGAGAGTTTAAGATCAGGCCGCAGATGGAATTCCTCACTCCTGAATTGTCTAAATCACTGTTTAGCGTGGCATTTTTTGGTATAACCATCGGGTTTAGTAATATTCTGATACTTTACCTCGACCGGATCATGATTAATTCGATTCTTGGCTTAGGCGCAACCGGAGTTTACGGAAGAATGGCCTTTTATGGCACCCTGGTTTCCATTCCTATCCGTTCAGTTTCCAAGATTTCAGCAGTAATCATTGGCCAGCACTGGAAGGACGGGAACCACGATGCGATCAATCAGCTTTACCGGAACACCAGCCTTCACCAAATAATATTCGGGTTGCTGATATTTATCGGTATCTGGGGCAATGTTTCAAACATTTTCCACCTGATTCCTGAAGATTTTTCCTCCGGCAAATATGTGATTTTTTATATGGGGATTTCCAACCTGTTTATCATGGCATCGGGGATCAGTGGTTCGATCATGACAACCAGCAGCGATTACCGTTTGCTGGCTGTATTTGTGCTTCTGTTCGGATTACTTGTTTTTGTGACTAACCTCTTGTTTATCCCGACGATGGGAATTGCAGGTGCAGCTTTGGCTTCAGCAGTTTCATCACTTTTCTATGCTCTGATGAGATTCTTTTTTCTTTGGTGGAAATATGGGATGCAACCTTATACCTGGAAACACCTGTTAGCCGTTATCATAGCTGTTTTAGCCTATGTACCCGCTGTGCTGATCCCGGATTTATACAATGAAAAGTATCATTATATCAGTCTGATACTGGATATTGGTGTCAGAAGTTTTGCCATAACGATTGTATTTGTAGGTGCAACACTTTTGCTGAATGTTTCACCCGATCTCAACCAGCGATGGAAGAAATTGCTGGTTTGGCCTGGAACCAAATAAATTATCTTTGTAAAAAAGGGAATGTTGTGAGAGAAAAAATTATTCTTATCGGTGGCGGAGGGCACTGCAAATCATGCATCGATGTTATTCAGGCAGAAGGAAGATTTGATATCGCCGGAATCGTTGAAAGTTCAGGTTTTCAATTGACTGATGCGGGGCACCAGATCGTTGGGTATCCGGTTATCGGCACTGATGAAAACCTGCCTGAACTGATCAGGCTGTATAAAAATGCATTGATCACGGTTGGACAAATTCAGCATCCCATGGTCAGAATGAAGCTTTTTTCCCTGGTTGGGGAGCTAGGTGGCAAACTTCCGGTCATTGTTTCGCCAAATGCATATATATCCAGAACTGCCTTGATCGGGGCCGGAACGATTGTGATGCATCACGCAGTAGTAAATACGGAAGCCAATATCGGGGTGAACTGTATCCTCAATACCGGATCACTGATTGAGCACGAGGCAACCGTTGGTGACCACTGTCATATCTCCACTTATGCGATTCTTAATGGTCAGTGTAAAGTGGGCAGCCGCACTTTTATCGGAAGCCGCACGGTACTGTCAAATAATATTGAGATAGCTGAAGATGTACTCGTATCGGCCGGATCAGTGGTTCTTCGATCATTGGACAAATCAGGAATTTATATCGGAAATCCATTACGAAAAATCAGATGAGTACCCACGTAACCATCATTGCTGAGGCCGGAGTGAACCACAATGGCAACCTGGATACGGCCCTGAAAATGATTGAAGCCGCCGCAATATCCGGTGCCGATTATATCAAGTTTCAAACCTTTATAACCGAGAAACTGGTTACCCGAAATGCCCCAAAAGCAGTATATCAGGAAATCCAGACTGGCAATGAGGGGAGCCAATTTGGGATGCTCAAAAAACTCGAACTCAATGAGCAGGCACACGTCCTATTAAAGAACCACGCCGGGAAGTTTGGAATACGCATGATTTCAACACCTTTTGATGAAGAGAGTGCGGCTATGCTGAACAGGTTGAATGTTGATCTGTTTAAGGTGGGATCGGGCGACCTTACTAATATTTTACTATTAAGGCAGTTAGCAAAGTTTTCAAGACCGGTGATTCTTTCTACCGGAATGTGTGATATGGATGAAATAGCTAAAGCCATTGAAATATTGGAAAAAGCAGGGTTACCGAAATCGAAAATCACCTTGCTTCATGCAAACACCGATTATCCAACGCCCTACACCGATGTAAATCTCCGGGCAATGCAAACCATGACCAATCAATTCGGGATATCGGTGGGATACTCCGATCATACTGACGGAATTGAGGTAGCAGTGGCTGCTGTTGCTCTGGGTGCCAAAGTGATAGAAAAGCACTTCACCCTGGATCGCAATATGGAAGGGCCCGATCATAAGGCCAGCCTCGAACCCGCGGAGCTCAACCTGATGGTCAGATCCATCAGAAATATCGAAAAAGCCCTCGGATCATCTGTTAAAGAACCATCGTCAGGAGAGAAAAAAAACATGGCTGCAGCCAGAAAAAGTATTGTTGCGGCGGTTCCGATATATAAAGGGGAGAAGCTTACTGAAAATAATATGACCGTAAAACGTCCGGGCACCGGAATTTGTCCGCTACGCTGGGATGAGATTATCGGTACCTTTGCAACCCGTAATTACCAAACTGACGAACTCATCTGATGCGAAAAATTTGCGTAATAACTACCAACCGGGCCGAATACGGGCTCCTTTACTGGCTGATGAAAGGAATCAGCGGGCAACCTGAATTTCAATTGCAGCTGGTGGTTACCGGTGCTCATCTCTCCCCTGAATTCGGGTCCACCATTGACCGCATTCGGGAAGATGGTTTTAAAGTGGACCGAAGCTTTGATCTCGAACTATTTGGCGATAAAGCACTGGACATTACTCACTCACTCGCATTGGCCATTGATGGTTTTGGCTCATCATTCCAAACATTAAAGCCCGATTTGATCGTGATATTGGGTGACCGGTTTGAGATTTTAGCTGCTGCCTCTGCCGCCCTGATAGCTAATATCCCAGTGGCTCACCTTCACGGCGGAGAGTTGAGTGAGGGGGCTATTGATGATTCTATCAGGCATGCGGTTACCAAACTATCGCACCTTCATTTTGCTGCTGCCGTGCCGTATCGGAACCGGATCATTCAGCTGGGTGAACAGCCTGACCGGGTTTTTATGGTTGGCGGATTAGGAATCGATAATATCAATAAAATCAAATTGCTAAGCAGGCCGGAACTCGAAAAAGCTATCAACCTGCCTTTCAATAAGCATAATCTGTTGATCACTTATCATCCCGAAACCCTTGATCCGGGCAAAGCCGGCCAACAAGTGAATGAGCTATTGCTTGCCCTCGACAAGCTGCCGGATACAAGCCTGATTTTCACCATGCCCAACGCAGATACCGGCCACCGGATCATTGTGGAAAAGGTTCAGACTTTTGTCCAATCCCGTGAAAATCGTTCTATCCTGATACCATCGATGGGGCAGCTTAACTACTTGTCGGCTATGAAATCCGTGGATGCTGTTGTCGGTAATTCATCCAGCGGTATTATTGAAGCGCCCAGTTTTGGCATCGGCACCATTAACATAGGGAAAAGGCAGGATGGGCGCATCCGGGCCACCTCGGTCATTGACTGCGGCATCACCGAACCTGAGATTTCACTGGCTTTTGAAACTTTATACTCCCAATCCTTCCGGGAGCAACTCAAAAATGTTGTCAACCCTTACGGCACCGGTGGAGCTGCCGATAAAATACTATCTGTACTCAAAGAAACAGACTTCAACAACTTAATAATTAAACGCTTTTATGATGAGGCTCCCTTTGGTCGCTAAGAGGTTCGCTGCGCTCACTAAGAGGCTCCCTTCGGTCGCTAAATGGTTTGGCTGCGCCTCACTAATTGGCTCCCTTTGGTCGCTAATGATGCTCCCGGCCAACCCCCAGCGAGGCGCAGCCGAGCCAATTAGTGAGCGCAGCGAACCTCTTAGTGAGGCGCAGCCGAACCAATTAGCGAGCGCAGCGAGCCTTTTAATATACGAAGTGAACAATTTCCCCCTATGTACCAAATATCAGAAATAAAAATCACCCCCTCAGTTTCTATCAGGGAAGCCCTCCGCATCATAGATACCGGGGCAATGAAAATTGCAATTGTGGTAGATGAAGCCGGAAGATTGATCGGAACATTAACCGACGGGGATATCCGTCGCGGAATCCTGAA
>CAIXKO010000249.1 GCA_903919925.1 uncultured Bacteroidota bacterium
CCGACTCCTTCCTGGCGGCCTCTCTCATCTTTTCGGATACATTGGGCTGCAACCTTATGCTATCGGGAATAAAAAGTTGCTGCATATCTTCGGGTGCATTGTTGTGCGGAAAATGCGGGGCTCCCCATGCAAGAAACAGGAGGAAAGGAGCTCCTTTATTTGCATTCGCACGAATATATTGAATGGCATCCGCTGTTTCCAGGTAAGGACCATATCCGTCCCAGTACCTCTTTTCATCGCTATCGTCTGCATAGTAAAGCAGATGGTTATAGTCGTGCGAACATTCCAGACCTTTCCAGTATTCAAATCCCTGGCGCCTGGCCCGGGGAGTAAAATTGGACCGGCCCATTCCATCCAGATGCCATTTACCGATATAGGCCGTTTGATATCCCGCTTCCTTATAAATTTCAGCCATGGTAAGCGCCTCATCGCGAAGGTGCAGGTCGTTCAGGAAAATCCCGTGAGTTGTTGGATATTGCCCGGTTAAAAGGGAGGCGCGTGTCGGGCTTGAAAGCGAGCAAACCGAAATGCAGTTGGTGAAATTCAAACCTGTTGCAGCCATCCGATCAATGTTCGGAGTACGGCCCCTAAGGTTCACATCCCCGTTGTATCCGGTAGAATGCGCCCGCCATTGGTCGGCCAGCACAAAAACAACATTTGGCCTTTGTGAATCCTGTCCGCCCATTTTGGATTGCCGCGGCATCTGGTCTGAATGCGACACCATTCCTGATGCGATCGTTAGTGGCACTAAACTTAGATAACTTAACCTGATCATTCGTTTATTCAATAATGAAATTTTGTATATTGGCCCTACCCGGTTCCAAATTCCCTGCCCGGCATTTAACAGATATACTTCCTTTTCCTTTCGGACGGATAGTCAGCAGTAATCTTCCCTCATAAGCTTCGCGTGTGTTTTGTTTGTACAATTCATGACTGAACTGATTCCCCGAATCGAGGCCAATCAATTCACCGGCACCCGTTACCTCAACGGTGATTTCGTTTTTGGCTGACGGACAACGTATTCCTCTTTCATCCTGAATTTCAAGAGTTAGAAAAATAAGCCGGTCGCCTTCCTTGCTGTCTGATTTCCATTCCTCTTTTACTACCAGCTTTTTAGGTTCACCAGCCGCTTTTAAGGTATGAGTTGCTACTAATTCTTTAAGGTTGAATGCTTTTGCCTGCAGCTCACCCTTTTTATAATCAACAAGATAGATTGCCTGGTAAGTATCAGGATTTACAGGCTTTTTGCCCAGGCTTTTACCATTTTGATATAATTCGACTTTTTCGGCGTTGCTGTACACAAAAACCGTATCCACCTCACCCGGATTAAAATTCCAGTGCGAGGCAACGTTGTATGCACGCCACTCAAAGTCGTCTTTCTTTTTCAGGTTTACTGCAATGTGTACCATTGGCTTTTCCGACCAGAACGCCTGCCAGTAGTAATACAAAGGCTTTTCGAAACCGGCGATATCAATCAGTCCCCATTCCCAGCCCCGACGCGGCCAGCCCAGCGATTCACCCAGATAATCAATCCCAACCCATAAGAAAAGGCCGGTAACATAAGGATTATCTCGCACCGCCAGCCAGTTTTCGAGAGTCAGATAGTTCTCCGCACCAAGCAATATCCGGTTTGGATAGCGGGCATGCTCTTCACGATACTGTTCCTTAAAATACCGGTCGGGATAATTGTATCCCGCTATGTCCATGGCATCGAAAAAACCGCTTGCGTTGGCCCAGGGTGACCAATCGCAGGTGGCAGTCACCATGCGGGTGTCATCTTCTTCCTTAGCCCAGTCAATCAACTTCTTCAAGGTTTTGGGTCCATCAGGATAACGCTGATCAGGAACCTCATTACCAACCGAATACATAAAAACAGATGGATGATTCCGATCGCGCCTGACCATATCCTTTAAATCGGTCTCGGCCCATTGGTTAAAGAACAGATGATAGGTATAGGGCTTTTTACCTGCGGGATCTTCAGATCGACCATAGTGCCATGTTTTGTTCCATTCATCAAAAGCCTCTGCCATCAAGTAAAAACCCTTTTCATCGCAAACGTCAATAAAGACCGGATCCACCGGTCCATGCGTACGGATGGCATTGCAGCCCAGCTCCTTGAGCTTTTCCAGCCGATAGCGCCATATATCCTTTGGCACTGCTGTTCCAAACGAACCGGCATCTTTATGCAGACACACGCCCTTAAGAATAACTTTCTCTCCATTTACCAGCATTCCCCGATCTTTATCAAAGCCGATCGTGCGGATTCCTACTTTTTGCTGCTGGGTATCTATCAGGCTGTCATTAATCCACAACTGAAGTTCGAGTGTGTACAGATAAGGGTTTTTGTCGGACCAAAGCACCGGATTTACGGCATCAATATTCATCGTGGATCTTATCGATGTGTAATCGCTGAGCTCACAGCTATCGATAGCTTTTGCAAAAATGCCACCCTCCTTGTCTTTCAAAAGGGCCAGTATCCGGGCTTTTTTCAGAACTTTTTTCCAGTCTTCCGGAAATCGTTGAAAATTAACACTCATGCTTTCCGGATAATTATTGGAGATAACCTCACAATCCACTTTTAACCGGGCCACATTACCTTGTATCGATGTGGTTCTGAAAAAAGTACCGAATGATTTAAAATGCTGCTGCTCTGTTATATAAAGATGGACGTTCCGGTTAATACCCGAACCTGTGTACCATCTGCAATTCCCGATCAATGAATTATCCACCTTAACGGCAATCACGTTACTTTTCCCATCATAATTTAAAAATGGAGTTAAATCGTATTCAAAGGTGCTGAATCCATATGGTCGATTGCCCAGAAAGGTGTTATTCAGGTAAATAGATGAGTTCATATAAACCCCGTCGAACCTGATTATAATCCGTTTCCCTTTTGCCCCCTCAGGCAATACAAAATGTTTGCGGTAGCAACCTATCCCTAACGGCAGATAGCCCCCTGATGCACCGACCTGGTTTTCCTCTGCAAACTGGCCTTCAACCGACCAATCATGGGGAACATCCAGAACACGCCAACCGGCATCATCGAACTCCGGGACAAAAAAACCAGGAAGTTCACCTAAATGGAAACGCCAGTCCGAATTGAAGTTTAACTGCCTTTCCTTCACCAGGTCTTCATACATTGAAGTCCCTGCGCCTTTATCGGTTACCTTTCGAAAAACATTTTCATCAACCTGTGAAAAGACTTTTGTACAGGGGAAAAAAAGCAGCCCGTACAGGAGTATTATCGCGCGCGTTTTGTTCATAATGCTTTGGTCCTCATCTATTTTTATTGACTAATAGTAAACCATACCCGGGTCTTACAGGCTGGTTGCCAGGTGGTTTCGCTGATTGGTCTCATCACCACCGGATACTTCCCGAACATGTCAGTATGTATATGCTGCATAACCACATAGGTGTTTTTTAGGTTTGAACCCGATGGTGCCGTTTCCGGACCGAACTTCAGCTCATCCTGCAAAACTAAATAATTACTAAGGCTGGGCTCCGAATCAAAGAATGGCTGAAAGTTGCCATCTACCGACATCAGGTAAGGACCATAAAAAAGTGCTGCCTGCATTTTACCGGCAATCGGAAACGCAATCTCCTTCTTTTCACTATCGACCCATTTCACGTGATATTCCACCGAAACATCTATTTGGTCACCGTTTTTCAGGATTTTATCAATCACCAGATAATCTCCTGCCTGCTTTGTTTGTAATTTTTCCCCGGCGAGAGTTAACCCAACTTGCCTGGCCCAGCTGGGTTTTCGAATCGCCAGGCGTGAACTGATCCCGGGTTTAATAACCCGAATCTTAAATTGGTTACTATGGTTTTTTTCTTGTCCTGCAATTACCTGGAGCTCATTATCAACATATTCGCCTTCGAGGAAAAGATTGAACTGAATCGTATTTTCTTTTCTGGTAAAGATGATTTCCCTCGTTTCATGCAGGGCCCGCAGGGCATGAAAATTACAACACCACCATGACCGGGCAATTTCTTCATCAAGGCCCAATCCCATTCCCGGAACAATCATTCGATGGCCGAAATCGCCCGTTTGATATTGGTTTGCAAACAGATGGTTGATGAGGCAATGTTCCGATTTCCCGAGGTATGTCATATCACCCGTAGTTTTCCATAAGTTGAGCGAAAGCATGATAAAATCAGCCTCAGAACAACCCTCATCTCGAAAATCTTCTGAGCCTCCAGCCTCTCCAAAATATTCAGGAACACCACCAAAAATGAGATTTTCCGGTGAATTAACCAATTCATCATACCGGTCTGTCACAAATTTCAACTGTTCCTTATTGCCTGTTCGGTCGTAAAGCATCAGGGTACCCAATAACGTATTCAGATAACCATGACTGTGCTGCTTGCCGGGTGCAGGAAGGAATTTGTATACCTGCCCTGCGGTTTGCATGTATTTTTCATCCCTGGTTTCATCCGAAAGCAACACCAATCCTTCCATAAGCTGGGTAAAACAGATGTACCCCATATAGCTGTTATCTTTTAACCGGTTCGCCACTTCCTGATTGGCACAACTGCTGGCGATCCCATTGATGAAATCTCCCAGTTTTTTAGCCGCGGCAAGCACTTTGGGCTGACGATCCATTTCATAATATTTCATAAGGCCGACCAGCAAACGGCCGTTTCCCCAGAGCAGGGCCATGTGGGGGCTACCCAGTTTTTCAGGATCAAACACGAGCTCAGGATTTCCAAAACGACCATCCGGATGCTGGTAAGTTAGAGCTTCATCCATCAACTCAGTCATGTTAATTGGATTGTTTTCAGCTGGATACGCGGAGAAAACATCAAAATAGCGTCCGGAAATGTCCCCGCTGAATGCGGTAAACCGGCGCTTGAACTCCGGTTTAAGCGAGATATCGGCTAAAATAAAATCGGCTGACATGGCAGGTGTATGACCAAACATGATGCGGTCACTGACCATCTTAATCCGGTGGTCAATCTCTCCATCAGTAATCTTATCAGTAGGTTCGACTCCACCAGGGCCGGTTCCTCCGGCGCAGGATACAAGGAGAACTGCCAGTATAATGAGGATTTGTTTCATGATGTATTTTTTTGTTAAAGGCTTGTCAATTTTTTCAATACCATATCCTGTGTCAACGGGAACTGGCTCAAGATAGAAATCAAATCAAAAACTGGTGTTCACATTATTGATAAGATTGAGTACTAACTTGTAGGATACCTTATCTCCTGTACCAACCACCTCATTTACAACAATCAGGAAAGATCTAATCTAATCAAATTATTGCAATAATTCTTAATGAAAATCCGTATTCGTTTACCAATGCTGCCAATCGCTGGAAATGCAAGGAATATACCGGCTCGCTTCGTTTGTGTCCAGACTTTCCCCACAGGGTACGAAGTATTGCCGTAGGTGCATGATTGCGGATATTCATTTAATTCTTTTATCGGAATGGGAGAAAAATCATTCTATATTTATAATCCTTTAAAAACAGCGATGAACATAAATCCAGGCAAGCTATCCCTCCTTTTCCCTTTATTATTGCTGGGAGCCTGCTCCGGGAAGCCGGTTAAAAAACCGAATTTTCTTATTCTGATTGCTGATGATCAGCGGTGGGACCAGCTTAGCTGTGCCGACCATCCGATTATCCCGGAATTGAAAACCCCGAATATCGACCGGCTGGCCAGTGGTGGCGTTTACTACAGGAATGCTTTTGTAACCTCTCCCATCTGTGCAGTATCGAGGGCAAGTATCATGACCGGAAGATATGCCAGCTCGCATGGCATGAACCATTTTAACACCCCAATGACTCCGGATGTGCTAGGCAAGACCTATCCCGCCTTGCTTCAAGATCATGGCTACACGACTGCAGTACTCGGAAAATGGGGAATGGGGACGGAAGGCACGGATAAAATTTTCGACCTGTTCAATGCCTGGGCCGACCAGGGGCGCTATTTTCATGAGACCGACAGCGGGAAAATCCATAATGAAGCATGGCTGGCCGTGAAAGCCCGTGATTTCATGGAATCCCATAATCCTGATAAACCATTCTGCCTCACCGTTTGTTTTAAAGCACCTCATCACCCGTACCAACCCGACGAACGGGATAAGGACCTTTTTGAAGAAGTAACGATACCAAAAAGAGCGACCGACACACCGGAGGGATACCGGGCAATGTCTTCGCGGATAATGGATAAATCCTTGAACAGGTGGTGTTACTTTGATGAGCGAAAGGATGAAGAAACAAAAGATAATTTCGAGAAAAACTTCCTGAGATGTGTGGCGAGTCTGGACCGTTCGGTGGGAGAAATTATGCAAAGTCTGGAGGATTTCAAGCTTGACAAAAACACGGTGATCATATACCTGTCTGATAACGGCTATATGTGGGGCGAGCACGGACTTGGCGGAAAGTGGTTACTCTATGAGGAATCAATCCGCGTACCCATCGTAATTTTCGATCCGCAAATGCCAAAAAAACTGAAAGGGGCTAAGCCC
>CAIXKO010000250.1 GCA_903919925.1 uncultured Bacteroidota bacterium
GTTAATCCGGCTATTCTTGTGAAACCCCATTCCGATATACAACCAAGCTCTGCAATTATTAAATATTTAATTAGATACATGGCTCATTCCGGAATTTGTTTCCCCAAATGTGACGAAGAACCAGCATCACCGGAATATCCAATTGGTGAAAACAGGTTCGGCAGAATTGGAAGATTATCACGATTCAGATTATGATCGTGGTCATTTATGCCCAGCAGGAGATATGTCTTTCTCAGAAATAGCCATGAGCGAAACTTTCTACATGTCCAATATGTCACCACAAATAGCAGGCTGTAATCGTGGTATGTGGCTGCAATTGGAAGATCATGTGAGGTCTTGGGCAAACGCTTTCGACTCATTATATGTGATCACGGGCGGTGTGCTAACATCAAATAACGGCAGTATCGGCATCAATCAGGTAACTGTACCAAAGTACTACTACAAAGTGATCCTTGATTATAAACAACCAGAAATAAAAATGATTGCGTTTCTTATCCCGAATGCAGATGTGCATGGATCCCTGGAAAGTTATGCTGTTACAGTTGATTCCGTTGAGCAGGTGACTGGTATCGATTTTTTTCCTGAGGTGCCTGATAATATTGAAAAGAGGTTGGAATCTTCGAAAGATATCGGAGCATGGACTTTCGGTTTATTTCGATGATCCACTTGATAATCAATGATGACAGAATAAAAACCTAATTTTCTCAAACGGAGATGCGTGACCATGCTTACCATTTACTATATGGCTGATGCTATGATTCGCCTTCGATGGTCAAGAAATATTTGTAACACTGAGAAGAACGAATTCGTATAAGTACTCAAATGATTTTTTTGTTAGTTTTCGTTTATTAAGGGTGTGGAGTGGTTACTGCACCCTTTTTTATGGTGGCTGGGAGAAATCTACCTTCAGGGGGTGGAGGATGAAGGCTGAGGATCGGTTGGTGGTGATGGGGTTTGATGGCTGGTCAGAGATATCATGATGGTGAATCTTGGTCACCTATAATTCGGTCACCATATCAGGTCTCACCGCTTCCATCATTGATTTGATTTCTTTCTGGTGAACAGTTTTGTAGTGGGCAATCATCTTCTTATCCCTGTGCCCAATAAAACTAGAAATTCTATCATCTTGAAAGCCACATTCACACAAAATGGATACTACACAATTTCGTGCCCAATTATTCGATATTTGTTCATGAATTGGCTTATAGTCAATTGTGGCTTTACTATCCTTTGCATATTCAGTCCGAAATTCCATAAGTCTATCAAGACCTGCAACCTTGGCGGCTTCTTTCAGTAATAAATTATATTCCAATGGTTTATGGAACTCACTAAAACCTGAATTATATTTGTCGAGAAGTGGTACAAGATAGTTTTGGTTGATGATGTTGATTACCTCCCCCTCAGTCTTCTTTTGCACAAACTTCATGACCCACTTTCCTTCCGAATCCCTGAAGAAATTCTCGGATTGAAGGCTTGAAAAATCTTTAAGTCGTAAACCTCCAAACCATGTCTGCATAACAAACATGTCCCTCGCTAATTCCAACTTTTTATCTGAGAACGGGAATTTATAAAACCTATCAAACTCCTTTTTATAGAGAGCCGATGTATTGTTGTAGGGTACCGATTCATACTTCAGAAGTTTCTGTTTTTTAACGCCCTCATTAAGTTTAAACCTTTTATAATCCTGATTTGATAAAATATTCAATTCGCTGAACAGATAATCGCCAAAATGTTTGATGTGCTTTTCGTACTTTTTAATTGTTGAAATCGTATAAGGCTGTGGATTCGTACCATCTTTCCTAGAGGAGTAACCGTATTGAATGATGTTTGTAAAAAACCCGCTCAACCATAGAGCCGAAAACAAAGATGCTACGCAGTTATCACCAGTTCTTTCAATATACTGTTCGATAGCAGTTTTAGGACTATTATAAGAATCAGGAGCAAAATCTGCAATAAAGCCATCCCAGTAATCCAAAATATAAATCTTCTTCCCCATTTTCCTTTTTAAGTTGGCAAACTTCGGGTCATCGCTTTCAGTTACGTAATCAACAAATTCGTCTTGACTAGCAAACGCTCCACCATCCTCATTAACTATAATCTCACCGCTAGCAATTTTTCGATCATTGTCGAGAGCATTATCTTCATTAATGTAGGTTAGCAGGAGAATATTTTCACGGGTGATTTTAACATTTTTCTTAAGCAAATCATCAACTGCATCTTCCACATCCCGTTCAACTTTCTGCAATAGAAAGTTAAGGTCTCTTACGCTAATATGGTATTTGCCACCCGTAACGAAACCTTTCTTCCAATGTTCTTCCTTAACGCTTATCGGAGTTTTTATGTGGTTAACGTAATCATAAACAGGGATTTCGGTTTCGAATCCTGTCCGTAACCTGACTCGGATTTGTACCTGTCGTCCGCTTTCTCCTTTATAGAGTCGTAACTTGCGGGTTATTGAAAAAGGTTTTGCCATATTTGTACCCCCTAATTGTACCCCTAAAATAGCAATTATATATCAATAGATTACAGTGTTTTTGAGAAATATTTTAGCATTTCGAGTCCAGTCGGGGCTACAGTGAAAACCCCTGCTTTCAATCGATTGCAGGGGTTTTTTTATGAAGCTCGCGATCCCGGCCCACCTGGCAAACATCAAAACGCAACCTGTTGTTTATCACACTTTTTTAAACCAATAATCCTTATACTTGCGAACTGTTAAAAAAATCAAGTTTTTAATATTCGGCCATGAAAAACAACACATTAGCATTCCTGCTGCTTTCAGTTCTTCTCCTGATCGGCAGTGTTTCCGCACCGGCTCAAAACCAAAAGGTTATTACTCCGGTCGACTATGCAAATTATCCGCATTGGATTAAAATGATGCAAGACCCGAACGGGAACTTTTTCGAAACTCAAAAAGCATTTTATACCTACTGGCAAAATCGCGAAACTCATCGTGGCGATGGTTACAAACCATTCAAACGCTGGGAATATTACTGGCAAAACCGGGTTAATCCCGACGGTACTTTCCCGGAACCTGGTAAGGTTTATCGCGAATACACCAATTACGTTCAAAGCCACCCTGTTAACGGTGATCTGAAAACCGGACAAGCGGTGTGGCAGGAACTGGGGCCTAAGACCCGGGTTGATTATGGTGGTTATGTGGGCGTTGGCCGTGTTAATGCTATCGCTTTTCATCCTACCGATACCGCGGTCGTTTACCTCGGCGCTCCAAAAGGCGGATTCTGGATCACCCGCGATGGTGGCCGTAACTGGTCGACCACAACTGATATTCTTCCAACTCTGGGCGTTTCTGCAATTCTGGTTCATCCAACCACACCAAACCAAATATTAATAGGCACCGGCGACCGCGATGGTGGTAACGCTGCCGGCCTGGGAGTTTTCCGCAGCGACGATGGCGGACTTACCTGGACACCCTTCAACACCGGAATGGGGAATGTTACCGTAGGAATGTTTGCGCGCCCTCAAAGCAACTTGCGTTTGATCCTGGCAGCATCCAATGGCGGTATTTTTAAAACGATCGACGGTGGCGAGAACTGGACAAAAACTTCGCCCGAAAGCTCCAATTACCGGGATGTGAAATTCAGGCCTGGTAGTACTACAATCGCCTATGCAACTTCGGATAATGGTTTCTACCGGTCGGAAAACGGAGGTGACAGCTGGACCCTTGTACCTACTTCAAGCGGCTATCCAAACGGAGGTCGTCTGGTTATCGGGGTTACTGCCGGAAATGACAGCCTGGTGTATCTGGTAGGTGGAGCCGACAAGTTTCAGGGATGCTTCCTCTCCCGCGATTTTGGTAAAACATTCGCAACTCAGGCAACCACTCCAAATATTCTTGGTTACGAGTATAATGGATCGGATGAAAAAAGTCAGGCATGGTATGATTTAATGATTCATATCGATCCTGTAAACCCGCTGATCGTTTTCGTTGGCGGAATTAACATTTGGAAATCAGTTGACGGAGGTAAAAACTGGGCCATTACTTCACATTGGTGGGGCGACCGCACCAATGAAGTACATGCCGATCAGCATACTTTTGGCTTTAACCCGGCAAATAACAGACTTTATGCCGGAAACGACGGTGGAATCTACTACACTGCAAATAAAGGAACTTCCTGGAAAGAAATCAGTGAAGGCCTGGGAATTGGTCAATTGTACAGAATCGGAGTCAGCGATACCGATTCGAAAAAAATGACAGGTGGATTTCAGGATAACGGCAGTGCCACCTGGACAGGCACCACCTGGGTTAATTCAGGCGGAGGTGACGGTATGGAATGTGCCGTAGATCCTTATGATGCACGCTACAGCTATACTTCACTTTACTACGGCTCCTTAACCCGCTATTTCAATAATTCAAGCGGCCGTAATGTTGCTGGAAAAGGCACTAACGGGATCACTGAAGATGGTGCCTGGGTTACACCTTTCCTCCTCAGCCACAGCGATGGAAATATCATGGTTGTCGGGTATAAAAACATTTGGATGAGCCGGAATGTAAAAGCAAGCGGAGCCATTACCTGGACCAAAATTTCCAATAATCTCGCCGGACGGAATGATGTAAACATGGCTGTTTTTGAACAATCCCCAGCTGATTTCAATATTCTTTATGCCGCACGGGAGGACAGTAAACTTTTCCGGACCGATAATCTTCTTGATGGAACGCCCGTTTGGTTCGATATTACCGCCAGGCTTCCGGTTCCCGGAAATCCCTCCGATTTGGAATGCCACCCTTATGATCCCAATATTATTTATATGGTATTGAATCAAAAAGTATATAAATCAGTGAACAAGGGAAGTGGATGGCAAAATATTACCGGAAGCCTTCCTGCAATTAGTATCAATAGCATTGCATTTGATAAAACCAGCAATGAAGGCCTTTACGTTGGTACCGATGCCGGAACTTATTACAAAGATGCAGACATGACCGACTGGGTTATGTACGGCCAATCCTTCCCGGTTTCAGTGGGAGTAACTGAACTCGAAATTTATAATGATCCGCGGAACCGTGCGGATTCCAGGCTACGGGCGGCAACCTTTGGAAGAGGGGTATGGGAAATAAAAATTGCTGCATCTAATGCAGTTTTAGCTCCCGCATTGCTGTCTGCCACTGTTATAGACAGGGATGTTGAACTCAATTGGGTACCACCATTTTATGAACAGAACATTCAGGGATACCGGGTTTATCGTAATGGCGTTTTCCTTGCAGCATGCAATGCATTCAGCTACACCGATACCCGAATCGAATCCGATGTTACCTACACCTACAAAGTTTCAGCCGTATATACAAATAACATTGAATCCGGGTTTACCAATGAAGCTTTTGCCACCATTATTTCGCCTATCGAAATTCCATACAGCCAATCGTTTGAAAAAGGTACCGCCGGCTGGACCGGAAAGTTTACGTTTGAAGGCTGGAAATACGGAACCGCTGAAAGTCTCGTCGTTCCGGGCCGTGAAGGGTTCTTCTTTGCTGCCAACAGTGCTGCAGCCGGTGATGGTGTAGTGGTGAAGGATTACCTGGTAACACCTTCTATGGACTTGTCATCCTATACCGGAAAAACAATTACGCTCCGCTTTGCCTATACGATGCGAAAGTACCGGACGTATGACAAATTCAGCGTAAACTATCGCACTGCACCCGATAGCGTGTGGGTTAAACTGGTGGATTTAAAGCCCCCGGGACTTCAATCTTGGGTTTGGGATACCACCCAGGTTAATCTTCCGGAAAAAGCACTGACTGCGAAAGCTCAGATTGGATTCTTTTACGATAATTCCAGCCAGTTTGCCTGGGGTGCCGCTGTTGATGATGTTGATCTTTTCGTTAATACCACTTCGGCCCAAACTATCGGCAATCCAATCTCCATGAGAGCATTTCCGAATCCAAGCCATGGATCTTTTGAAGTAGAAATTGCCACCGGAAATACCAGCAACCTTAAGCTTCAGGTAACGAATATAAGCGGTCAGGTTATTCTTGAAAAGACTATTCAAAACCAGTCCGGACTGTTGGTTGAGAGAATTGATCTGAGCAATCAGCCCAAAGGTGTTTATCAGCTAAGCATCCGGTCGGAAAACGGCGAATGGAAGCAAAAGATAACCATTCAATAGTGTTCTGAACCCTGCTTTGTCAGTGATCATCCTGGTTAGGACCCGAATAATAGTTTAATAGAAAAACGGTAGTATATTTATGGTTAAAACAGGCTTGAAAATGGTTATCGGAATTCTTCGTACCTGTTAACTGTGGACAAATCCGTTTCATAAATTTTATCGTTATGATATACAAGACATTAACCCATGTATTGCTGTCTGCTTTTCTATTGACTGCAGGGTTGTCAGCGTTTGGGCAAAACAGTACTGGCACGGATTTGAAGGATTACTCTTCGAATCCCTA